>CAZKJC010000078.1:0-10202 GCA_964552995.1 uncultured Ruminococcus sp. | reverse complement strand
CGGTCTCGGTCATTTCGGTTGTGCCGTTTTCATCGGCGAAATCCTTGCCGCAGCCCTCGCAGTGCCAGTGCTCCTTAGTGCCGGTTGTGGTTTCTGTTGCGGGAACTTCGTCAACATGAGTGAGATCGTGCGTGTGACCGGTAACGGGTATGGTAAGATCGGTCTCGGTCATTTCGGTTGTGCCGTTTTCATCGGCGAAATCCTTGCCGCAGCCGTCACAGTGCCAATGCTCCTCAACGCCCTCTGTTGTTTCCGTTGCCGGTATTTTGTCCACCTTTGTGCAGTTATGGGGCTGAAATCCGAGTGTAAATTTCGCGGTTTGACCATTGCCGCAGTCATATGTATATGTTGCGTTGCCTGTTCCGAGGTAGAGGATTTTATTGTCATCGGTCAGCTTGCAATTTTCCCAGCCGCTTGCATTTGATAATTTGAATCCTGTGGGAAGTGTGGCAGGGTCAACTATGCAGCCGGAAACGGTATACATATTGCCGGTGCAGTCAGGAATTGCAAAATAATTTCTGCTCAAATCCAAAGAGGTAAGCTGATTATTACTGCAGGTAAGGCTTGTCAATGAATCAATTTCGCTCACATCTAAAGAGGTAAGCTGATTATTACTGCAGTTAAGAGTTGTCAATCCATGAACTCCGCTCACATTTAAAGAGGTAAGCTGATTATAACTGCAGTTAAGACCTGTCAATCCCGCATTTTCGCTCACATCTAAAGAGTTAAGCTGATTATCATTGCAGGTAAGAGTTTTTAAATCAAGATTTTCGCTCACATCTAAAGAGGTAAGCTGATTATTACTGCAGTTAAGACTTGTCAATCCCACATTTTCGCTCACATCTAAAGCGGTAAGCTTATTGCGATTGCATGTAAGAGACTCCAGCTCGGTAAAAAAAGCTATTCCCGTCAGGTCGGCTATATTCTTATTTGCGACACTAATTCTCGTAACGCTTGCGATCTCCTCGTCGCTTAGGGCACCGTCTTGATTTTTGTCAACAGTTGCGCTACCGATATAACTTCTGAAATTCTCGTCGGGGAAGTTTGTTTCGTTAATGAAAACAGGCATCGGCAAGGGGTCTCCCACTTCAATACCAAGCGCTTTACAAACGGTAAAGGTGTCGTCACTGGTAGTGAATCGGAGACTCTCCATGCTATATAACATATAGTACACAGCATTATCCAATTTGTCCGGTGGGTTCATGCCTACGGTAATCCGTGAATTGATGCACTTTGTCAATTCGGCGCCCTCATAATAGTATATTTTTTTTACATCATTGCCCGGCAAAACAGCAAGCTCGCCTATGCTTGTTACGCTTGGCGGCAGTGTGATTTCGCTGCTTGTGCCGGTGGAAAAACAGAATGCGAAATCGCCGATCGTCTGCAATCTTGTTGGCAACTTCGGAAGCGTATTCATGAAAAATGCGAAATCACCGATAGATTTTACGCTGTCGGGCAATGTTATATCCATCTCTGTAATATCGGAACACAGAAAAGCACAGTTTCCGATATGAGTAACGCCATCTTCCACAACAATCTTGGTAATGTTCTCCTGAGCCCAAGGGGTGTTAGTGGGCGTTTCCGACAAGCTGCCATTATATGTGAAATCTTCCATAGCACCTTCGCCGCTGATCGTGAGAACGCCCGTGTCTGCGTCATACGACCATGTAACATTGTCCCCTTCGGCGCCGCAGCTGCCGCTCGTCGTGCTCGCCGCCTCCGCGATTCTTCTCGGCACGTCAAACACGACAGCCGCCGCCACTACCGAGAGCGCCGTGACAATCGCTGCGGCCTTTCTAATAATTTTGTTCATTTGATCCATTCCTCCATGTTCCGGTATAATAAAAGTCGTTTCTTACATAATAGCTTTTTAACGTCAAAAAGGCAAGGCGGTTTGCGTGAAACGCCGCTTTTTTTGCGTGAAACGGAAAAGCTTTTTCGCAAAAACAATAAAAAGCACTTGACAGGTCCTGTCTTGTCAAGCGCCGTGACTATCGCCGCGGTTAAATATTTTTTTGCGAAAATGTAAGAAAGTTTTTTTCATTATAGCAAAGAAACCGCCGGATTTTCAATAGAATTCACTTAAATGACGGATAAATCACTTAATTGACATAGAAATCCTTGAATTTTACCCTCCCGAGGACTTGTCCGGTTTTTCGCTTGTCGTGCGTTGCGGAGTCCGTATGCCGAAGCGTGAGCCGGTATCGGCAATAAAAGCGCGGAGCTATACTTGACTTTTTCGGTAATATATGGTATAATTATAGACGATATGATCGAACGGCGCTAATGAGGTGCGTTGGCTTGGTATGGATAATCTATACGATTGGAGTTTTTTTATGAAACAAACCAGATTTGAGTATACCGGCTCAAATGAATTTGCCGAAAAGCTTTCGGAGTTCAAGGCGCGGTGTTCCGACACGGAAAAAAGGGTCTTTCAGATATACACCGAGGACCTTCGCCCCGAGACGTTCGCCGAAGTCAGCGGCGCTATCGAGAGCGTTTTCCCCGACGATCTGTATTTCGGCTGCTCGACCAGCGGAAATATCGTTGACTGTCAGCTTGCGGGGACTATATCCGTAGTTTGTACGGTATTTGAACGCGAAACTACGCAGATCAAACACTTCCAATACGATACCGCCGTGATGTCCACGGACGAAATAACCGCCGCGATCGTTGAGCAGACAAGGCTCAACCCCTGGGTAAAGGCCATCGAGATGTACTTCACTATCCCGAACGGCTCTACCACGCAATTCTGCGCGGGCTTGAAGGACGTTGCGCCGGAGGTGCAGATATTCGGCGCGGTCGCGTGCAGCGATGATATTACAAGCGACGACTCCTGCGTATTTTCAAAGGGCAACGGCTTTTCCGAGAGCTCCATTCTGATCGTTTTTTACGGCGGCGAGGATTTTTATGTGGAGTCCATCAACGCAACCGGCTGGAAGCCTTTGGGAAGAAAGTTTATCGTGACAAAATCGAACGGTTCCGTATTGCAGGAGCTGGACGGTATCCCCGCTTATCGGGTATACAGGAAGTATCTCAACATCAAAAACGACGAGAATTTCTTCTACAACACACTGGAATTCCCGCTGTTCTACGAGCACAACGACACGACAATACTCAGAACTCCCGTATCGAGCAACGCCGATGATTCCATAACAATGAGCTCGGATATTGACGTCGGATCGGTGGTGCGTATCTCATACGGCGATCCCGTGACTATCGTGGAGAGTATCAAGCAGGACAGCCTGAAGATCGCGGAATTCCGTCCCGATGTTATACATATCTTTTCCTGCGCCGCAAGACGCGCGTTCTGGGGCGACAAGGAGCCGACGTTTGAGATATACCCGCTGAGCGGTATCGCGCCTTCCGTCGGATTTTTCTCTCACGGCGAGTTCATACGCGCGAAGGAGAATCTCAATCAGCATAATGTCACGCTTGTAATAGCGGCGATGCGCGAAGGCGAAAAGAAGAACTCCGAGGTAAAGATCGTTCCCACGGACGAAAATCTACAATCCAAAGTGCCGGTCGTATCGCGTATGGCAACGTTTATAAGCGTTGTCGCGCAAGAGCTTGAGGAGACCAATCAAAAGCTGGAGCTGATGAACGACAAACTGAAGGTCGCCGCGATAGTCGATGGACTTACAGGGCTTTATAACCGCAAGGAGATACAGTCACGAATAGCCGATTGTCTTGGGAATGTCGGGAGCGAAAAATTCTCGCTTATTATGCTCGACATTGATAACTTCAAGCAGGTCAACGACACGTTCGGTCATCAAGAGGGCGACAATGTTATAGTCGCGCTGGCAAATATTCTCAGTGGCAAGCAGACGGCTTATTCGGGCTCTTTCTCGGCAGGGCGCTGGGGCGGCGAGGAATTTATGATGCTGCTTCACAACACCGACGTTTCTTCCGCGGCGCTTATCGCCGATCTTATTCGTCAATGCTTTGCGAACATCTCTTTCCCGCTTGCGAGAACGCAGACCGTAAGCCTCGGCGTTACTCAGGCGAGGGAGGACGACACCCTGGACGGACTTTGTACGCGCGTTGATACCGCGCTCTATGAAGCGAAGAAAACGGGCAAGAATAAGGTCGTGGTTTTCTGATAATGACAATAAAAGCGGCAATTTTCAACGGAAAATTGCCGCAGCTTGTATAAAAAATTATAGCAACGCAATGCTGAGGCAGGAAATTTTTCGCGAGAGCCTGACGCGGTTCGCGGAAAATTTCAAATTTAAAAAATTTGCCTAAATCAACACTTTATGTACATACTGCGGCGGCGCTCGAATAGGAGCGCCGTTTTGGCGTTGATACAATGCCTTAAATGATTTTGCAAAAGCGGCACAAAACTATTGAAATCCGTTGCAAAATGTGATATAATAAATATGTTGCTTTTTTGAAAGGAGCATTTTGGCTATGAGGATCAAATCTCTTGCTGCTGCGGCGATCTTCTGCATTGCCCTCACCGGATGCGGCTCGGACGATCCGCAAACACAGCGTACCGTTTTTGTCATGGATACTGCTGCTTCTGTCAAAGGAACGGCTTCGGATGTTGAACTTGCTGTCGACACGCTGACATATCTCAGCGGACTCTTTGACCGCTATGACACAAAAAGCGACATTTATTCTATAAACCATCGGCTTGGCACCGCCGTCTCGGACTATACCGCAGAGCTTATTGAGCAGTCGGTCAGGCTAAGCGGTATTTATGGCGAAAGTGTCAGCATATTCGCGGGAGACATCACCGACGCATGGAATATAGGCTCCGACGAGCCGGCTGTTCCCTCGGAGGAGATACTCTCCGATGCTCTGAAAAGCTTTCATAATGCGTCGTTTTCGCTCGACACCATGAGCTTTGCGGACGAAAACGGCTCTATCGACGTCGGCAGCGTCGCAAAAGGCTACGCGCTGGACAAGATCGCGGAGCGGCTGGGCGGTGAATGCTGTATCGTCTCCTTGACATCATCGGTGCTTTTGCATGGAAAGAAAACCAATGGCGAGAAATTCTCGGTTTCGATAAGAGACCCGGCAGACGGTGGAAGCAGCCTCGGCACGCTTCATACGGACGAATGCTTTCTCTCGACCTCGGGAGGCAGCGAACGCTTCTTTGAGATCGACGGAAAGCGGTATATCCACATTTTCGACCTTTCAAGCGGAATGCCCTGCGAGACCGATCTTACCTCGGTAACGGTCATATGCGGCAGCGGTATTCTCTCGGATTTTCTTTCAACGCTTATCTTCATCGGGGGAACGGATCAGCTCGGGAAATTCATGGAAGACCCGCAGCTGGGGATCGTCGCGGTCACCGACAAAAACACGATCTACATAAGTGAAAATGTTGATTTTTCACTCGCTGAGGATCGCGGTTATAAACTCGAGGTGTGGAAAAATGAATAAAAATTTCCACCTGATAAAGCCTTTTGAGGCTGTCATTATAGGGATCATTCTTTTAGGCAGCATTGCGGCAATATTTATAATGAACCGTTCGGGCAGCGGGAGCCCCGCCGGCGGCGGTTCGCGGACGGCTGTAATACGCTGCGGAGATGTCCGGCATGAGCTTGCGCTCGACGAGGGCGGCTTGTTCCGATTTGACGGTATCGACGCGGAATTTGAGGTCAAAGACGGAAAGATACGCCTGACCGAAGCCTCCTGCCCCGATAAGATATGCGAAAAAACGGGCTATATCGGTTCATCGGGACAGAGTATAATCTGCGTTCCCAACAAGATAACGGTTGCCGTTGTCGGCTCGGACGAAGGCGTCGACGTTATGGTAGGTTAGCGGGTGGATCATGAAAAAATCACATTACATTGCTGTTATGGGACTTATGCTCGCCCTTGCGTCGGCTTTGCAGTTTCTCGAAAGCATGATACCAATACCGCTCCCGCTCGGAGTTAAGGCGGGCATATCGAGCATAGTCGTTATGGTCGTTCTCGTAAGATTCGGCTTTGCCTCGGCTATGACGATCGCCGTGCTCAAAAGCTGCTTTGTTTTTATAACAAGAGGAGCGTCGGCTTTTTTTATGTCGGTCAGCGGAGGAGTTCTTTCGGTCGCTGTGATGGGAGTTTTTCTTGCCGTCTCACGCAGATCAAAAGACGGCACGGGCATACTTCTGATGTCGGTGCTCGGAGGGGTATCCCACAATATAGGTCAGCTTGCCGCGGCTTCGGTCTTTACGGGGAGCATTATGACGTTTTCATATCTGCCCGTGCTCGTTATCTCGGGCGTTATCTCGGGAGCATTCACGGGAACCGTTTTTAGGCTTATCCTGCCGCATATAATGATCAAGGGAAAGTGCTTGCGGAAAGCAACGCCAAAAAATAGTGATATAAAGCTCACGCGGAAAAGCAACGCTCAAAAATAGCGACATAAAGCTCACGCAGAAAAGCAACGCCCCAAAATAGCAACATAAAGCCCACGCAGGAAAATTTTTTGCGAGAGCGTGAGTGTGCAATACGGAGCGAAGCGGAGTGTTGCACACTCGCGCGGGTCGCAAAAAATTTTTTTCAATAATGAGCGAAGCGGAGTGTTGCACACCCGCGCGGGTCGCAAAAATTTTTTCAGATAAGGAGAGAGGTATGAAGAAGCTCAACGGAATAAAGCTGAATCACCGTAAAAATACAGAAAACAGCGTAACGGTGGACTTTCCGCTGCCTTCAAGGGTGAGGATACCTATGTTGATGAACATGGGAGCGCCGTGTCAGCCGCTCGTAAAGGTCGGCGATGAGGTGAAGGTGGGTCAGAAAATAGGCGATACGGAGGCTCCGTTCCGTGTTCCGGTACACTCGGGCGTTTCGGGCAAGGTAACGGCTGTAAGCGATTACCGTACCGTCGGCGGCGCGCTCTGCAAGGCTGTGGAGATCGAAACGGACGGGCTCCAGACGGTCTCGGACGACGTAAGACCGCCTGTCATCACGGATAAGGACAGCTTTATCAGGGCTGTGCGTGAAAGCGGTTCGTGCGGTCTCGGGGGCGCGGGATTTCCTACCCATATAAAGCTAAACCCTAAAACTCCCATAGATACGCTCGTTATAAACGCTGCGGAATGCGAACCCTACATAACGGCCGATTACCGTGAAATGATAGAATGTCCCGATGATGTTATCGGCGGGATAAGGCTCGTCAAGGAACAGCTCGGCATCAAGAGCTGCAAGCTCGCTGTCGAGGCGAATAAACCCGAGGCTATAAAATGCTTTGAGAAAATGACCGAAAAGGACGATTCGATAGAGATCGTAACTCTGCCGTCCTCGTATCCTCAGGGTGCGGAAAAGGTGATAATCTACAATACAACGGGAAGAGTGGTAATGGAGGGGCAGCTCCCCGCCGATACGGGAGTTGTTGTGCTCAACGTTTCTACTGCCGCTTTTCTGTACAGATATACCCGGACCGGTATGCCCCTCGTCACAAGACGGCTCACCGTTGACGGAAACGCGGTCGGCGAGCCCAAGAATGTCCGTGCCGTGATCGGTACATCGTTCCGTGAGATACTGGAATTCTGCAACACCGATATTGATTCGGTGGTAAAGCTCATCGGCGGCGGTCCTATGATGGGAATGTCGGTTCCCGATATGGATATGCCGATCGTAAAAACATCAAACGCTCTGCTTGCGATAAAGACCTATGACGATCGGAAAACATCCTCATGCATACGCTGCGGACGCTGTGTAAGAGTCTGTCCGATGGGACTTATGCCCGCGGATATTGACAGAGCATATAAGATCGGAAATATAGACGAGCTGAAGAAGCTCAAGGTAACGCTCTGCATGAACTGCGGAAGCTGCACCTATGTTTGTCCTGCCAACAGAAAGCTTGCGGAGACAAATCAGCTCGCAAAATCCGTTATTCCAAGAAATTAAGGGGGCTCAACAAATGAAAAAGCTTATCGTTTCACCGTCTCCGCATGATGAAAACTACACAAAAACGTCTACAATAATGCTTAATGTCATTATTGCGCTTCTGCCTGCTCTGGCGGCGGGCTGCTATATTTTCGGATTGCGCGCGCTTCTGCTCACGGTCGTATGCGTCGCAAGCTGTGTGATATTCGAGTTCTGCTGCCGAAAGATCATGAAGCGCGACAACACCATAAGCGATCTTTCCGCGGTGGTCACGGGCGTTATCCTCGCGATGAACCTGCCCGTTACGCTGCCGATCTGGATGGCTGTTATCGGTTCGTTCGTGGCTATCGTCATTGTCAAGCAGCTTTTCGGCGGTATCGGTCAGAACTTCGCGAACCCCGCTATCACCGCAAGAATAGTCCTTATGCTGTCGTTCCCGACCGCTATGACCAATTGGGCGATCCCGTTCTTTTATAGGGAGGGTCCCGACGTGGTTACGGGCGCTACTCCGCTTGTCAGCGGCGGCGCGTCGTACATCGATCTCTTCCTCGGCAATGTCGGCGGCTGTCTCGGCGAGACCTGCGCTCTGGCACTTCTCATAGGAGGTATCTATCTCGCCGCAAGAAGGATCATCTCACTTGCGGCTCCCGCCGGATTTATCGGGGCGCTTGCGCTTCTTTCGTTTATCGCCGGCGACGATCCTCTTTATGCGATCCTATCGGGCGGAGTTTTCCTCGGAGCGTTCTTTATGGCTACCGATTACGCGACTACGCCTATCACGGCTAAGGGAAAGCTCGTATTCGGGCTCGGCTGCGGCATAATAACGTTTATTATCAGGCATTTCGGCTCGTATCCCGAGGGCGTTTCGTTCTCGATACTTCTTATGAACGTGCTTACCCCATACATTGAGCAGGTAACGCGCAACAAGGTTTTCGGTGCAAAGGAGGATCGGCAGCAATGAAAGACAAGATTCTTCCTACGATAGTTCTTACGATCATATGCACCGTTGCGGCTCTGCTGCTCACGCTTGCTCATGAGGTCACAAAGGACAGGATCGCCGAACAGAAGGAGCTTAAATTCAGCAAAACGGTCGAACTGCTTTTCGGAAACTGCGAAATAAAAATGCTGGACAGCAGTTTCGGCTGCGATGAGATCAAGAATATCGCAGTGACCTCCGACGGCAGGATCGCTGTTGAGATCGTTGCCGACGGCTACTCCAAGGGCGGGATCGACGTTCTTATAGGATTCGATGAAAGCGGCGCGGTCTGCGGCATAGAATTTGTCTCACTCGGCGAAACTCCCGGTCTCGGCTCTAAGGTGCGTGACGAGGAGTCGTTCCGCGAGCAGTTTATCGGCGCTTCGGACGACAGCTACGGCTTTGACGCGATCAGCGGAGCGACATTTTCCTCAAAGGGTATGAAGCACGCTGTTGACACGGCTGTGAAGGTCTATAATGAAAATAAGGAGGCGATATTAAATGGCTGATAAGAAGCTTTCGCTCGGCAAGGAGCTTACAAAGGGCATTATAAAGGAAAACCCCACGCTCGTGATGCTGCTCGGAATGTGCCCGACGCTTGCCGTTACTACCCAGGCAATGAACGGCATAGGCATGGGACTTGCGACTACGTTTGTACTTCTCGGCTCAAATATAGTTATTTCGGCTCTGAGAAAGGTTATCCCCGACAAGGTCAGGATACCCGCGTTTATCGTTATTATAGCAAGCTTCGTAACGCTTATCGGCTTTCTCCTTGAGGGGTTCGTTCCCGATCTTTACGACAGTCTCGGCATATACCTCACGCTTATTACGGTAAACTGCATTATATTCGGACGCGCGGAGATGTTCGCAAGCAAAAACGGCGTTGCGGCATCGATCTGCGACGCTCTGGGAATGGGTATCGGCTTTACTCTCGCGCTTTTCATCATGGGCTCTGTCCGCGAGATCATCGGCTCGGGAAAGTGGTTCGGTATGGATATTCCCGTGCTCAGCTCTAATCCTATGCTGCTGTTCATAATGCCGGCGGGCGGATTCTTCACGCTTGGAATGATAATCGCTATCGTAAACAAGCTCTCACACAAAAAGCCCCCGCAGGATCTTGAATGCGGCGGAGGCTGCAAGGGCTGCCCGAACGCGGACAGCTGCGGCGGAAAGGCCGGTGAAAACGAATGAAAAGCTTAATGATCATATTGCTTGCGGCTATGCTCACCGACAACTTCGTTCTCTCAAAGTTCATGGGTATATGTCCGTTCCTCGGAGTTTCAAAAAAGCTCAACAGCGCGGCGGGAATGGGTATTGCCGTAACGTTCGTAATGATATGCGCTACACTCGTTACCTACCCGATACATCATGGGATACTCGTCCCCAACGGACTTGA
>CAZKJC010000077.1:0-10253 GCA_964552995.1 uncultured Ruminococcus sp. | reverse complement strand
CTGTCCCGTGAAAACCTCCGCACCCGTCAGCGCCGAATATTTCGCGGGGGTATTCACAATAAGCTCCTCGCGGCTCTCGATCTCTCCGCCCACATAATAGGGAAGTCCGCAGCCCGCGTAGGAAATATCCGTGCTCTTTGTGTATATTTTTACCTCCGCCGACCTGTCCCCGCGCTTGATCTTGGCTGCCGCCTTAGTTCCAGCGGCTACTCCGCCGATAATTACTACTTTCATAGAAAACGCTCCTTTACATGATTATTGGGTTTTCTAATATTATACCATTATTTACCGAAAAAATCAATCATTTTTTAGGCGATCTGTGCTGTGATCCTTTGGGGGTATGTTGATAAGGAGCTTTTTAATGCTGCTGTTGTTTTGACTCAAAATTTTTTGAAAAAATTTTAAAAACCTATTGACAAAGCAAAAGCAATGTGTTATATTGTATATATGAGGTATACACAATATTCACAAAATAGACGTTTGTATCTCAACCGGTAAAATCTTTCGGAAGAGCTGCCGTCCGAAGCGTAAGGGAATGCGCAGTCCCCGCGCCGAGGGCGGTAATGAGGTAACCTAATGAAAATAGTAATCACAAATTCGGGGGGCGTTCCGATCTACGAGCAGATCGTGTCGCAGATAAAGAGCATGATACTCGGCGGAACACTTAAAGAGGGCGACCCGCTGCCCTCTATGAGAGCGCTGGCGCAGGACCTGCGCGTAAGCGTTATCACCACTAAGCGGGCATACGAGAGCCTTGAAGCGGAGGGGCTTATCGAATCCTTTACGGGGCGCGGCAGCTTTGTAGCGGCGGCAAATCCCGAAATGCTGAGGGAGCAGAATCTCCGTGAAATAGAGCATCACCTGTCCCAAGCCGCCGAGATCGCAAAGCGAAGCGGCGTGGGCAAGGCGGAGCTTATTGAAATTCTGGAAATAATCTATTAGAGCATATTGCTCATATTTCCGAAACGGGAGGTATTTATGGAAAACTGTATTGAAATAAAGGGCGTGACACGGGTATACCCGAAATTTACCCTGAACAATATTGATCTCACCGTTCCCTGCGGATCGGTCATGGGATTTATCGGCGAGAACGGCGCGGGTAAATCCACCACGATAAAAGCGATCCTCGGGCTGCTGAAAAAGGGCGAGGGCAGCATAAAGGTGCTCGGCGAGGACGCGTCGGAGCTTTCCGCGGAAACAAAGGAGCAGATAGGCGTGGTCTTTGATGGGCTGACGTTCCCCGCGAACCTTAACGCGAAGCAGCTCGACAAGGTGATGTCGGGGATTTACAAAAGCTGGGACAGCGGAACGTTCTTCGGCTACCTTAACCGCTTTGAGCTGCCGCTCGACAAGAAATTCAAGAGCTTCTCGCGCGGTATGGAAATGCGGCTGTCCATCGCGGCGGCGCTTAGCCACCACCCCCGTCTGCTGGTTCTCGACGAGCCTACCAGCGGACTTGACCCCGTAATGCGCAGCGAGATCCTTGATATTTTCATGGAGTTCATGCAGGACGAATCCCACTCGATATTTATCTCGACCCATATCACGAGCGATCTGGAGCATATCGCGGACTATATATGCTTCCTACACAAGGGCAGCATAATCTTCACCGAGGAGCGCAACGAAATGCTGGATCGCCACAGAATACTGAAATGCACCGACGAGGAGCTGGCAAGGATAGACAAGGCGGATATTATAGGTATGCGCAAGGGTAGGTTCACCAACGAGGTGCTCACCACCGCCGCGGACAAATACCCCGATATAGCCGCGGACGCGCCCACGATCGAGGAGATTATGGTGTATTATGTAAAGGAGCAGTGACAATGAAAGGTTTGATCTATGCGGGCTTCGTGCTGAATAAGACCTATTTTGCCGTGGCGGGGATCGTCGCGGTCGCGGGAACGGTTCTTGTATCATGGCTGGGGAGGGTTTTCGCGGACAGCGAGACCGCCGTCGTAATCTCGATGTTTCTGCTGGGTTTGCAGTTTGTGGTCATGGCTATCGTGGAGGAATACCTTATGCGGGATTTCGAGAAAAATCTCAAAAGCCGCTTTGCGGATTATGTGCTGGCGGGAATGTCAAAGGCGAAATTCGTGACGGCGGAGCTGCTGAAGAATATTATTTCAATGGCGGTCGCGTTCGCTTTAACGGTTCTTATACAGCTGGTTTTTATGGCGGTAAACCCCGGGGTGTCGGATATAAACAGAATTTTCGTCCTGGCGGGTATGGCGGTACTTATCGGCGCTGTCGACTGGATATGCATGCCGCTTGTAATATCCATGAAAAGCGCCGAAAAAGCGGGTATGATAGTGGGGCTTTGTCTTGGATTCGGGGTGATCCTGCCGCTGATGATAGTGATCAAAACATTTGACGACGCGTTGCTCGGACTGGCTGATTTTCTCTCAAACAGCTATGCTTTCCTGTTTATATTGGCGATCGGAGCGGCGTTTTACGCGTTGTTCTATTGGATATTGCTCAACAGGGTAAGAAAGGGTGATGTATGTTGAAGGGCTTGATCTTAAAGGATATTTACAGCATAAGGGTCCAGCTTATCCTGGCGTTTCTGCTGACGCTGCTGCCAAATATTATGCTTATGCTTGCGGGCGGCGGAATGGCGGTATCCGACGGCGATTTTCTGAGCCATGAAGAAGCAACGCTCGTGAGCGTTTGTATATACGGCATAATAAACTATATTACGGTCACGGTGTTCTCGTCGCTTCTGCTGAACACATTAGATGGCGATGCCGCCAGCGGCTGGGCAAAAATGCAGCGCACCATGCCCGTGAGCGGCACGCAGATAATCGGCGGCAAGATAATCGCCACGCTGCTCATTATCGGGTGGCTTACCGTGGTCTCGCTTATTTTCAATCTCCTCGGGGTACTGATATTTGAAATGCCGTTTGAGGTAATGGCGGCGCTCCCCGTCTGCTGCGGGCTGTTGCAGATCGTTACGCTGTGCCCCGTTTTTCCCCTCTCAATGAAGCTCGGCATTAAATACAGCACGGCAATCTATATCGGAATGGTGGTAATAATTGCCGCGGGAATGCTGGTGCTTCTCGTATCCGTCATGTCCTCGGATATCTCCGAAACTACCTTAAGAATATCCATGTACGGAGCGCTGCCCGTTCTCGCCGCCGCGGTGCTGGGAATATCCTTTGCGGCGGGGAAAAGAGCCTGCGAAACGGATATGTGATACGAACAAAGACAGCATTAGGGTTAATTGACATAATGTATGCGGCTTTACTAATATAGTCGAACGATCCCCCCGAGGGAAAATCGGGGGGATCGTTGCGCTTGGACTTGCAAGCCCGGATATAAAATCTTGTTACAAAAAGCAACAAATGTAAATGCGGCTTTAATAAATTTCATATTTCTGCTCCTTTTTACCGAAAAAGCCGCATTTTTTGCAATTTTTTATAAATAAACTTGCAAAAAGCCCTTGACATTATGAATTATATGTGATAAAATATTTCATATACCGACACGGTTATTGCAGACGGTATCAGTATGGAAAGACGGGAAAGGGAGAAACTTATGGATAATTACAGAGTTCAGGAGCCATTTGATAAGGACGGGCTGTACGATCCGCGTTTCGAGCGCGAAAACTGCGGTATCGGCGCGGTCGTGAATATCGGCGGCAAGGCTGATACCAAGGTCGTTGACAACGCGCTTAAGATCGTGGAAACGCTGGAGCACAGAGCCGGCAAGGACGCTGAGGGCAAGACCGGCGACGGCGTGGGTATCTTATTGCAGATATCCCACGATTTCTTTAAAAAGGAGACCGAAAAGTGCGGCATAAAAATAGGAGACCGCAGGGAATACGGCATTGCCATGTTCTTTTTCCCGCAGAGCGAGTCAAAGGTGAACTACGCCAAGGCTGCCTTTGAAAAGGTGCTCGAGGAGGAGAGCCTGGAGCTTCTCGGCTGGCGCGAGGTGCCGGTGAATTCCGGCGTGCTCGGCTCAAAGGCGCTTGAAAGTATGCCGACCATTATGCAGGCGTTCATCAAAAAGCCCGGGGACTGCCCCGTGGGAATAGACTTCGACAGAAAGCTCTACATAGCCAGAATGGTTTTTGAAAAGCGTAACACTGACACCTATGTGTGCTCCTGCTCAAGCCGTACTATCGTATATAAGGGAATGTTCTTGGTGGAACAGCTCCGCAAATTCTACAAGGATCTTGACAGCGGCGAGTACACCTCCGCTATCGGAATAGTTCACTCCCGTTTCAGCACCAATACTAACCCGAGCTGGCAGTGCTCCCACCCCAACCGCATTATGGTACATAACGGCGAGATCAACACTATTACGGGCAACGTGGATAAAATGCTTTCAAGAGAGCATATCCTCAACAGCCCGCTTATCGGGGACAGAATGAAAGATATCGTGCCGATACTTGACGTGACCGGCTCGGATTCCGCGCGGCTGGACAATACGCTGGAATTTATGACGATGGCGGGGGTCGATCTTCCTTTGGCGATAATCACGCTTATCCCCGAGCCGTGGCAGCACCGGACCACCATGAGCCGCGAAAAGCGCGCGTTCTATCAGTATTACGCTACCATGATGGAGCCGTGGGACGGTCCCGCTTCGATAATATTCACCGACGGCGACCGTCTGGGGGCAATACTTGACCGCAACGGTCTGCGCCCCTCGCGCTACTATATAACCGAGGAGGAGGGAAGCAGATATCTCGTTCTGTCCTCGGAGGTCGGCGCGCTGGATATTCCCATTGAAGCCGTTGTATGCAAGGAGCGGCTGCACCCGGGCAAGCTCCTGCTTGTGGATACACAGCGCGGCGAGCTTATCGAAGATGAGACCATAAAGAATTATTACAGCAAGCGCCAGCCCTACGGAGAGTGGCTCGACCATAATCTTCACCCTCTCAGCGAATTTACAAAGCCCAACAAAAAGCCCGTGCGCATTAAGGGCGAGGAGCTCCAGCGGCTCCAGAGAGCCTTTGGCTACACCTATGAGTCGATAAGGAACGTTATGATTCCCATGGCGCTGAACGGCGGAGAGCCCACCATGGCAATGGGTATCGACACACCAATACCGCCGCTTTCAAAGAAAAATCCGCCGCTGTTCGACTACTTCAAGCAGCTTTTCGCGCAGGTAACAAACCCGCCGATCGACGCGGTGAGAGAGTCGGTAATTACGGACACCACGGTGTACCTCGGCGCTTCGGGCAATATCCTGGAGGAGGACGAGCGGAACTGTCTGGTATTGCAGATAAAGAACCCCGTGCTCACCAACCTCGACCTGCTCAAGATACGCTCCGCAAAGATAGACGGGCTGAAAACCGCGGACATATCTATGCTTTACACAAAGGGTGAGACTACCCTTAAGGAAGCCATCGAGAACCTGTACCGACAGGCGGACAAGGCGCATGCCGAGGGGGCTTCGATACTTATTATCTCGGACAGGGGAGTGGACAAGAGCAAGCTCGCCATACCCTCGCTTCTGGCGGTATCGGCACTGGAGACTTACCTCATAAAAACCAGAATGAGCACTGCTATGTCAATTATCATCGAGACCGCCGAGCCTACCGAGGTGCACCACTTCGCGGCGCTGCTCGGCTTCGGCGCGAGCGCGGTAAATCCCTATCTGGCGCTGGATACTCTCCACAAGCTGGTGGCGGAGCGCTCTCTCGATAAGGAATATATCGAAGCGGAAAACGCTTACGTTAAGGCTATCGTGGACGGTATCGTAAAGATTGCGTCCAAGATGGGTATTTCCACGATACAGTCCTATCAGGGCTCGGAGATATTCGAGGCGCTCGGCGTGAGCAGGAGTGTATGCGACGAGTATTTCCCGAACGTTGTAAGCCGCGTCGGCGGTATTGATCTGGAGGATATCGAAAACCGCGTGCTCTCGCTGCATGACGCGGCGTTCGACCCGCGCGACCTTACGGTAAACGACGCGGTGGAGAGCATAGGCACTCACAAGTCCAGAAGCGGCGGCGAGGAGCATATGTACAACCCGCTCACCATACATCTTTTGCAGCAGTCTACCCGCAAGGGAGATTATGAGCTTTTCAAGAAATACACCGCGGCGCTGGACGATGAAACAAAAAATCTCACATTAAGAAGCACTCTTGATTTCAAGTATGCAGCCGAGCCTATCTCTATCGACGAGGTGGAGAGCGTGGAGAGCATTATGCGCCGCTTCAAAACGGGCGCGATGTCCTACGGCTCTATTTCGCAGGAGGCTCACGAGTGCATGGCTGTCGCTATGAACCGTATCGGCGGCAAGTCCAACAGCGGCGAGGGCGGCGAGGATCTGGAGAGGATAGTTACCGCGGGAGAAGAGGAGGACAAGTGCTCCGCTATCAAGCAGGTGGCTTCGGGACGTTTCGGCGTTACCTCAAAATATCTCACCTCCGCAAAGGAGATACAGATAAAAATGGCGCAGGGCGCTAAGCCGGGCGAGGGCGGACATCTGCCCGCGAAAAAGGTCTATCCCTGGATAGCTAAAACAAGGCACTCCACCCCGGGCGTGGCGCTTATCTCGCCGCCCCCTCACCATGATATATATTCAATTGAGGATCTGGCACAGCTTATTTATGACCTGAAAAACGCCAACAAGAACGCGAGAATTTCCGTTAAGCTGGTTTCCGAAGCGGGCGTGGGAACTATCGCCGCGGGCGTTGCCAAGGCGGGCGCGGGAGTTGTGCTCATCTCGGGCTATGACGGCGGTACGGGAGCCGCTCCGAGCAGCTCCATACACAACGCGGGTCTGCCCTGGGAGCTTGGTCTGGCTGAAACTCACAGAACGCTTATTATGAACGGGCTGCGCAGCAAGGTCGTTATTGAAACGGACGGAAAAATGATGACGGGGCGCGACGTTGTTATAGCGGCAATGCTCGGCGCGGAGGAATACGGCTTCGCCACCGCTCCGCTGGTCACCATGGGCTGCGTGATGATGCGCGTGTGCAATCTGGATACCTGCCCCGTGGGTGTTGCTACGCAAAATCCCGAGCTGAGAAAATGCTTTAAGGGAAAGCCCGAATATGTGATAAACTTTATGAGATTTATCGCGCAGGAAATGCGGGAATATATGGCAAAGCTCGGCATAAGAACGGTAGACGAGCTTGTCGGGCGCTCCGATCTGCTGGTCAAGAGGGAATACCCCGAGGGTCACAAGGCGGCTAAGATAGATATGACCGCCGTACTGGATAATCCCTACGCGGGAAGCGCGGCGCATTTCTCCGCAGAGGAGCGCTACGACTTCAAGCTGGAGGAGACCATCGATGAGAGGGTGATAATCCCCGCAATGAAAGAGGCTCTCGAAGCGGGTCAGCCCGGAACGATGGAGCTTAGTGTGAATAATCTTAACCGCTCTCTGGGAACGCTTTTCGGCGCGGAGATCACGAGGAAATACTACAACACCCTTAACGAAGATACATATGTTATCAAGTGCAAGGGCGCGGGCGGACAGAGCTTTGGCGCGTTTATTCCAAAGGGTCTTACGCTTGAGCTTGAGGGCGACGGCAACGACTATTTCGGAAAGGGGCTGTCGGGCGGCAAGCTGATAGTTTACGCGCCAAAAGAGGCTCGCTACAAGTCCGACGAGAATATCATCATCGGAAACGTTGCGCTTTTCGGCGCGACAAGCGGCAAGGCATTCATAGCGGGAGTAGCGGGCGAGCGCTTCTGCGTGAGAAATTCCGGCGCGTCGGTGGTTGTCGAGGGCGTTGGAGAGCACGGCTGCGAGTATATGACGGGTGGCATTGCGGTCATTCTCGGTAAAACGGGGCAGAATTTCGCCGCGGGTATGAGCGGCGGCGTCGCTTATGTGCTAGACGAGGAGTTTGACCTTTACACAAAGCTCAACAAGGCACTTGTGGGATTTAGCAAAATAACCGAGCAGGAGGACAGGGAAGCGCTGAGATCGCTTATTGAGGAGCATACCGCGGCTACCGGTTCGGCTCGCGGCAGGGAAATACTTGATAATTTTGAGGAATATCTGCCGAAATTCAAGAAGATCATTCCCCACGACTACGCTAAAATGATGAACAGCATAAAGAAATTCAAGGCGGAGGGTCAGAGCGAGGAGCAGGCGAGAATTTCCGCATTCGGCGAGAACACAAGGGAGGGCGCATAACATGGGAAAGTCAACAGGATTTATTGAATACGATCGCACCGAAAACGAGGGACTGGAGCCTCTTCAGCGCATAAAGACCTACCGTGAGTTCCACACGCCGCTCCCCGAGGAGGAACGCGGAGCGCAGGCGGCTCGCTGCATGGACTGCGGAGTTCCCTTTTGTCAGTACGGAAAGCCGATAGGGGGCATGGCGGCGGGCTGTCCGCTGAACAATCTCTGCCCCGAATGGAACGACCTTATTTATACGGGAAATATGAGCGGGGCGCTGGAGCGTCTGCTGCTCACAAACAGCTTCCCCGAGTTTACCTCGAGGGTTTGTCCCGCGCTGTGCGAAAAGGCGTGCACCTGCGGGCTCAACGGCGATCCCGTTACCGTAAAGGAGAACGAGTATTCCGTTATTGAGTACGCCTTTGAAAACGGGCTGATGAAGCCGAAAGTCCCCTCGGTGCGCACCGACAAGAGGGTCGCGGTGATCGGTTCGGGCCCCGCCGGACTGGCGGCGGCGCAGCGGCTGAACCGCCGCGGGCATCATGTAACGGTGTTTGAGCGCGAAGACAGAGCGGGCGGTCTGCTTATGTACGGAATACCAAATATGAAACTGGAAAAAACGGTGGTCGAGCGACGCGTTCAGCTTATGAGGGACGAGGGTGTTGAATTCCGCTTGGGCGTTAATGTGGGTAAGGATATTACAGCCGAGGAGCTTAAGGCGCAATATGACGCGGTGCTTCTGTGCTGCGGTTCGGGCAATCCCCGCGATATAAAGGTTCCGGGCAGGGAAGCGCAGGGGATATATTTTGCGGTGGACTTCCTCAAATCCACCACAAAAAGCCTTCTGAGCTCCAATCTTTCCGATGGCTACTACATAAGCGCGAAGTACAAAAACGTTGTGGTAATCGGCGGAGGAGATACCGGCAACGACTGTGTGGGAACGGCTATACGCCACGGCTGCAAATCGGTCGTTCAGCTCGAGATGATGCCGAAGCTCCCCGATGAGCGCGCCGAGGATAATCCCTGGCCCGAATATCCGCGCGTCTGCAAGACAGACTACGGTCAGGAGGAGGCTATCGCGGTATTCGGCAGCGATCCGAGAGTATATCAGACGACGGTAAAGCAGTTCCTCACGGACGACAGCGGTCATGTCCGCGCCATCGAAACGATCCGCCTTGAACAGGTACGCGACGAAAAAACGGGCAGAATGACGCTGGAGCAGATAACAGGCAGCGAAAAGGTGATCCCCGCCGATCTGGTGCTGATAGCCGCCGGCTTCCTCGGCACGGAATCCTATATCACGGACGCTTTCGGGGTTGAGGTAACTCCGCGCACCAACGTAGCAACGCCGTCTCCCGATGTGTATCACACCAACGTCGAAAAGGTCTTCACCGCGGGAGATATGCACCGCGGGCAGTCCTTGGTGGTCTGGGCTATCCGAGAGGGCAGGGAAGCGGCTAAGGAGGTCGACAGATACCTCATGGGCTATACCACTTTAAGATGATTTTGTACCGCCTTGTTTATCGGGGCGGTTTTTTTATAAAAAATGCAAAAATGTATTGACAAATCGGAATAATTGTGGTATAATTATCCTGTTATGTAAAAGTGGAGATTTCGAGGCGTGGCTCAGCTTGGTAGAGCGCTGCGTTCGGGACGCAGAGGTCGTGGGTTCGAATCCCGTCGCCTCGACCAGAGTCGCTAGCGACATTTGTCGTTAGAAAAACGGCTGATCGTTTAATACGGTCAGCCGTTTTTGTATTGCAGAGTTTGTATGTCTTTAGAAAATATGGGTCAAAGTTTCATTCATAATCGACAAGATTTAACCGGTTTACCAATAAAAGCAGTAAGGAATTGTATTAAGCGCTTGACATGTGTTGCTTTTTCGGCTATAATATAAATAAATATAAAATCTGCCGAAAAGAGGTTAACGCTTGTGGAATATATCAGCCGCCATATTGAGAATAAGGTTCTGGAGTTGAGCAAGTCCTACTCTGCTATTCTTTTAACAGGTCCAAGGCAGGCGGGAAAAACAACTATGCTGCGCTCACTTTCCGAAAGGGAAGGTATGAACGGCGGTTGTTATATTCACGTCCTGGTGCGCTTTATTTGTGAGACCGCGCAGTATTTCAAGGCGGTTTCAAACAGCCTTATTCAAGAGTACA
>CAZKJC010000076.1:0-10306 GCA_964552995.1 uncultured Ruminococcus sp. | reverse complement strand
GCGTGAAAGCTCCGCTTTCGCACAACACAAGAACGGAGCTACATAATAAATCTAAAAAAACAAACTGCTCCGCTAAATTATCATTTATATCGAAAAAACCGAAATCTCGGTTCCCACAATATGCGTGGAAATCTTCTGATTTTTTACTTTTGGTCAAAATAACCTAAAATTACACCAAGAGTTTTCCTTACCATAAAAAATTAGCAAGGATCGTTAAGACAAAACGACACAGTTTTGTTATAATATATTACGGCAGCTGCAAGATCAATGAAAGGAAGTGAGGCGTTGAAGAACTTCACCCAAATAAGCGAAGCTCTGAAATATATTGATGAGCATTTTAATGAATCCATGACCCTTGAGGCTCTGGCGAAGAAATTTTATCTTTCACCTTTTTATTTCCATAAGCTGTTTTCGGTAATTGTCGGAAAATCGTTGGCGGCTTATATAAGGGACAGACGGGTCCTTTATGCGTGTCAACAGCTTTGCGGTACCGAAAAGAGCATTCTGGATATTGCCTTGGATTGCGGATTTGATTCGCCGCAGTCTTTTTCAAGAACTTTCAGGAACGTACAGGGGGTGTCCCCGAGCGAATACAGAGCTCAGGGGTATCAGCCGGTGCTGGTGACCGCAGATGAGTTGATCATGAAATTTACAAACAGATTGAGAGGAGGAATCATTTTGAATCCGAATATTATTAGGCGTGACGCATTGATAATTGCGGGAGCGTATGGCGACGGCAGCAGAACGGGTGAGATGTGGCAAGCCTTTGGAAAATTATGCGATGAAAAGCCGCTGACCAATATTTTGTCCGACAGCGGGTATGAAATAAGAGTATACGAGGAGGATAAATGCACCGTGTATGTGGGCAATGCCGTTTCCGATAAAGACAATATAGATCCCGCGTATTCCGTATTTGAACTGCCCGCGTCAAAATATGCTTCTTTTGATGTATATGTAGCCAATGGGTATGAGAGCGAAAACAACGCTATGGAGGAATGGCTGAAAACGAACAGCGAGGGTTATTCCGAAAGGCTGATAAACGGAAATGCGCATTATTGCGTTGAATATTACGACGAACGCTTCAACGAAAATGAAGCAGGCTCGATAGTCGAAATATGGGTCCCCATTGAAAAAGCATAGCGACATAAAGAACACGCATGAATTTCCCGCACCGCACACTCTACCGCGAAGCGGTGGAGTGTCGGTGCGGGAAATTCTTTTAAATCATTTGCTTCTCGTCAATATTTTATATACAACCAAAACAAAAGAAGAGTCAGATCTTTCCCCCGCCTTGTGCTTTTTATCAGCTCTTTTTGGTCCTGATCTTGAATTTTTTTCCGCATTTCCTCGCAAGAGTATCGCGCAGCTCCATAGGCGTGCCGCAGAGGAACTGAGTTTTGTCGCATATCACGGTGTCGAGCGCGCGCTTGTCCTCGTCAACGGGGAAGATGTAGAAGCTGTGGGAGCACTCTATCGCGAGCGAAACGCGCTCATAGGGCACGGAAATCTCGGTTATCTCGGCGTTTTCCGCGGGGAGCGCGGTGCGGCGCGAGGTGGAATCTCCGTTCTCGTCAAGCTCCGCCGTGTGGGGCGGCGCGGGAGAAATTTTCAGAGCGATCTCATTGTCGTTGAACTCCGCGTTTATCACCTTGCCGTAGGATTGCTCCATATCGTCCGCCTGGCGGTTGAAATACTGTATTCTCATATTGTGGGGCAGGGTAGCGAGAATAATGAAGATCACCGCGAATATGACCGCAAGCAGCCACTCTCTGCACCAAAGCGCGCTCAGCGTAAGCAGCAGAAACGCTCCCGCGCCGTAGTAGCACACGGTCTGGAGCGGCTTTACACGCAGTATATACAAAAGATCGGAGTAGGAACGTATACGCGCCATTGTGCATTCCGTTTCACACACCAGCTTTCCCGTATCCCTGCCGTTTCTTGCCTCGTTCATTTCGGAGAGCATCTGCGCCAGCTTTGCCTCGGTCGACATCAGAAGCTCTTTCTTTTTATCTTTAAATGACATATGCTATCCTTTCCCGATAAATTATTTGTTAAGGCAATGCCATATAGAGATTGTGGGGTCGCCTTAAGTTTATTATAACATTTTATCTCCCAAAAAGCAACAGGGGAAGTAAAAAAAGTTATTGCCGCCCGCGCCTTGACAAAGGGCAGCTTGTGTATTATAATGAAAATGTCCAAACAAAAAATTCGCTATAAAGGAGTATTTATGAAAAGAAAAATAGCATTACTCATCGCAATTCTTATGCTGAGCGGCTGCAAGGGCGCGGAAGCCTCGGACAGCTCCGCGGACGCGACCGCTCCCGAAAGTCCGGAAACGGAACAGTCCGCACAAGAAACTTACGAAACCGACGGTACTATTGAGGAGGGCGCTCCCGCAAACGTATATCAGCCCGAAGCTCCCGATTGGCTCGTGCCCATATTATCCGACAAAAAGGTAACCTTTGATCTTTCGGGAGAGGTGAGCCGGAATAAGATCAAGGGCGAAATAGGTTATGACATTGACTTTGATGTGACCGCGTTCGATTATTACGACGCCGGCGTTCAGTTCGCCGAGGACGAGCTTTCGGGCGAGGAGCTCGAAGCTCTGCGGGAGCGCAATTATATTGCCGAGGTATCGCCGTTCTTCATTCCGCTGTGTACGGAGGAAGCGGACTGGCTCGCAGTGCAGAATTATCATATGTACGGGCTTAAGGGAGCGTTCCTGTCGCGGCTGCTGTTGATAAAAAACGGTGAGATAGCGCGGGAGCTTGAGCCGCTTGAACTTGAGCAGATCTACGGTAACAATGTAAGCAATGCCGTTTACAGACGGGGTGAGCTTTACATAAACACCGGCAGCGGACTTAAAAGAATTCATATGCATACGGGCGAAGCGATGATGGTGATACCCTATGACGGGCTGATAAGCAACGGGCTTATCACCGCCGCAAGCGATGATTACATAATATGCGGAAACGGCGCACAGGCGATTCTGGTGCTCGAGACAGGAGAGGTGATCTACCCCGACATAAGGTGGTATCCGCTGGGCAACGAGCCGCTCAGACTTATCGGGGACAGGGTGGAGTATACGGAGGACGGCGTTCCCAAGGTATACGATATCAAGACCCGCACCCTTACCGAGGACAGCACGCTTGCCTTTGCAGACGGCTTCTGCGAAAAGAATAATGAAGTATGGAGCGTCTGCTTTGAGGCGGTCACCGATGATTTGGGAAGCACGACCTGCTTCTCGGGAATAAAAGCAATAAATTTATCCGACGGCTCGGAGCGGGTGTATGATCTGAAAGCGCTCAACAGCGGGCTTACGGGCGATATCATATTCAATTGGGGCTGGCTTTTCCTTGACGGGGACAGGCTGTGGATAGAGATAGGGGACTACTTTACGGGGGTTCTTAACCTCTCAACGGGCGAAGCCGCGGAGGTCGGGCAGCGTTATTTTGATATGTCCCGCGTTTCCGACGGTTTGCTGAAGATCACCGAGGAGATCGGCGGAGATTACATATATTCCCTTGCGGAAGTGCATTATCCCGTATAAAAATTGGGCTGCCTTGTCGGGCAGCTCATTTTTATTGCTCCTTTTCCGTGTCAGCCAGGTGCTCCAGCGAGTAAACGCAGCACTGTATAACGAGCTGATTAAAGGATATGTCGTTTTGTGCCGCCAGCTTTTCCAGCTTTTCAATAAGATCGTCGGGCATGCGTATGGTCTTATTGGAGGAGCTGGGTTTTTTTATTTCAAACATTATGTTCACTTCCCTTGCATTATTATAATTATATTTTAACCGAAAATGCCAACAAATAATAGAATTATATTTGCAAGTAAATTTTATTTATACACATATGGGATACCATATGCAAAGAGCCCCTTTATCCTTATCGAAAAAATAATTGCTCCCTCAAAATTGCTCTGTTAAAAGGTGAATTTTTTGTGGATTTGATCGAAAAAGCAAAATTGCAAGTAAAAAATACTTGCAATTTTAAATATAATATGATATAATATCAAAGGCGGGAAAGGACAAAACCCGCCGAAAAAACAAAAAAGGAGCTTTTTTATGGAAACCATCAGTTTTATGACCTCGCTGCTCACCTTTTATATCAAGGGTGAGATCAAGGCGGAAGCCAACTTCCTTAAGCTGAGAACGCCGAACACGCTGCTGACCCTCATTCCGCTTGGCAGCAGGAAAAACAATATCCCGATAAACCAGATCGCCGAAGCGAGCACCAGCTTCAAGCTGCTTTTCAGGCATTTTCTCGCGGGACTTATCGAGCTTGTCGTTGGGTTGGCAACGCTCGGGAACGTTCTTTTGCTTGGACTGATACTTATGCTTGTGGGAGTATGCACGATAATAAACTCGTTCCAGACCCTGCTTATTATCGAGAAGTCCACGGCAGAGCGTGCCGCCGACTCCATTCTTGCAATGATCGCCTCGCGAATGGACGACACCAACACCAGAATGCAGACCGAAAAGCAAATGGCGCAGAACGCACAGCTCAATGAAAACCTGATAAACGCAATAAATAACCGTAATAGTTGAGCCTGCCCGCCGCTCGGACAGCCACATTCCCGTTCGGCGGCTTGAATCCATAAAAAGCCCGCCCCCTAACGGGGGCGGGCAAACCGCATTCCTTATTTATCTATCATACGTGAAAGATATTCCACCGGAAACGGCGGGCAAGCCAGCGGCTTAAGCGCTATGCTCATAAGCTTTATCGGGTTGTCGTCCGCGGCTATCCTGTTGGAGCTGAGCGTTCCGCAGCGGCGGCAGCGGTGGATCACCGCCCACTCTCCGCTCTTTCTGACCCATACTCCCACAGGTTCCATCACGCCGCCGCAGTCAGCGGCTCTGTCCCCGGGTTCGTTGTCGAGGTGCAGGCTGCAAAGACAATAGGGGCAATGATTTCTGTGCTCGCTGCCCGCGCCCGACAGCTCTACCGTCGCTCCGCAGGACTTGCAGTTAAAAGATTTTCTATTCAATTGAGTTTTCCTCCCATAAATACGCCTTCATCGTTTTCGAACGGGTGGCGGGAGGCGGGATCGGACTACGCTCCGATTACCTCCCGTTCAAGTTCAATTCCATATTTAAACATACTTTTTCTCCTTTCAAAGCAATTATTTTGCGGGACGTTCAGCGCCCCATATCCCGAGCTTCAAGCTCCGAGAACCTCCGATTTTTCCACTGCCGACATAAAACCAACTCCTTTGAAAAGTATTGGAGAAAAAATCTCCTAACGGTATTATATCACCGTCAGGAGATTTTGTCAAGTGTTAGTTCCTTTGTGAATATCCGCGATGGCCTGTGTGACCAGCTTTCTGAACAGCGGAGCGACTCTGTCCGCGGTCTCCTGCACTTCCTTGTGCGAGAGGGGATTCGCGGAGATGCCCGCCGCCAGGTTTGAGATACAGCTTATCCCGCAGACCTCCATACCCGCGTGGCGCGCCGCAATCGCCTCTATTGCCGTGGACATTCCCACCGCGTCCGCGCCCAGACCTCTGTAAGCGCGTATTTCGGCAGGGGTTTCATAATTGGGACCCGTCGTCTGGATATAAACTCCGCGCTGCAAGGGCGCTCCGACGGTCGCCGCCGCTCTCTCGATGATTCCCCTTAAACGGCGGCTGTAAACCTCCGACATATCGGGAAACCGCGTTCCCAGCTCCTCGATATTCTCTCCGATAAGAGGGGAGGGGACAAGCGACGAAATATGATCCGTTATCAGCATAAAATCTCCCGCGTGAAAGCTTGGGTTGATCCCGCCCGCCGCGTTGGTGAGGAACAGAGTTTTCGCTCCCATCAGCTTCATAAGTCTTGTGGGGAGCACCGCGTCCTGCACCGAGTATCCCTCGTAATAATGCACTCTGCCCTGCATAGCCACGATGGGCACTCCGCCCGTGTACCCGAACACGAACCGCCCCTTGTGACCGACCACTGTCGACACGGGAAAGCCCTCCAGCTCCCCGTATTCCAGCGTTTCCTTTATCTCCATAGTTTCGCAGAACTCGCCCAGCCCGCTCCCTAAAATAAGCGCCAGCTCGGGCTTGAAGCTGATACGCTTCTCCACCTGCTCATAAACCTTCTTTAGCTTCTCATATACAATGCTCATTTTAATTCTCCTGATTTTAATTTGAAATTTTCCGCACCGCACATTCCGACGCAAAGCGTCGAAATGTGCTAGCCCGCCGTGAAAGCTCCACTCCGCTTCGCTCCGTTACGCTTCCACAGCGGCTTGCGAAAAATTTCCTGCGTGGGCTTTATGTTGTTCTTAGCGAATGTTGCTTTCCTGCGTGGGCTTTACGTTGCTCTTAGCAAACGTTGCTTTCCTGCGGTCGCCTTGCGTTGCTGTGTGCTTTACGTCCCTTTGTTCGCCCGATTTAAAGGCACCTATAATTGTTTTTCCGAGCGATCGGTCGACGTTCACTTTTTTGCCACAAAGAAGAACCTCGGAAATCTGAAGATTATCTCCCCGTTTTCCCGAATCTCGTACTCCCTTTGAACGCGCTCCAGAACCTGCCGTTCAAACTCGGCGGCGTCGCTCTCGTTCAGCGCTTCAAGATAAGGGCGCATTCCCGTGGCTCTGTACCAATCCATAATAGCCGCATGGTCGGGCATACGATGAAAATATGTCGTCTGCCACATTTCAAAATCGTCCGTCAGCCCCGAGATAACGTCAAAATATTCCTCCTGCGAAAGGGTGTAGAATATCCGCGCTATCCCTATCTTTTCGCGCCACTCCGCGCTTTTGGTCATCTCCGTAAGTATCCTGTGGATAGGCTCATCGTAATTCATGGGTATCTGCACCGCCAGCGCTCCGCCCTCCCTTAAAAGCGCGAAAAGCCTCGGCAGAAGCTCCCTGTGATCCGGTACCCATTGCAGGCAGGCGTTGGAAAACACCACATCAAAACTGTTATTATACCCGCTGATATCGCCGCCTGCGTCCAGCAGGACAAAATCCATATCGGGATTATCCTCTCTTGCACGTATCAGCATATTTTCGCTGCTGTCCGCGCCCAGAACATGCGCGTCGGGAAAACGGTCTTTCAGCACCCTGCTGCTGTTTCCGGGACCGCAACCCACGTCAATTATTTCCGAGGGATATTCAAGCGGGATACGCGCCGCAAGGTCGATCGCGGGCTGAGTTCGCTGTGCCTTGAATTTCAGATATTGTTCGTTGTCCCACCCCATCTTGATCTCCTTAAATCAGTTGCTGTTGAGGTATTTTTCCTGCTCGGGCGTGAGCTTGTCCACGGTGATACCCCATGCGGCGAGCTTGCGCTCCGCTACCTTTCTGTCGATCTCCTTGGGCACGTTCAGCGTCATGGAGCTGCCGCCGCGCAGCTTGTCCCGATTCTTCACGAGATACTCCGCCGAGAGCGCCTGTATCGCAAAGCTCATATCCATTATTTCCGCGGGGTGCCCGTCGCCCGCCGCCAGATTTACCAGTCTGCCCTCGGCGATTACAAAGATCGTGTTCCCGTTTTTCAGCTTGTAGCCTACGATATTGTTCCGCGCGGTGTAGCTGTCCGCGGCGATCTCGCGCAGCTTTGCCATATTGACCTCAACGTCGAAATGACCCGCGTTGCAGCATATCGCGCCGTCCTTCATATTCATGAACGCTTCCTCGCCGATAACGTCCGCGCAGCCCGTGACCGTCACAAACATATCGCCGACCTTTGCCGCTTCTCTCATCGGCATTACCTTGAAGCCGTCCATCACCGCTTCCATCGCCTTTATCGGGTCTATCTCCGTCACGATAACCGACGCGCCCAGTCCCTTGGCGCGCATAGCAACGCCCTTTCCGCACCAGCCGTAGCCCGCGACTACCACGTTCTTGCCCGCAACGATAAGATTTGTCGTCCTGTTTATGCCGTCCCATACCGACTGTCCCGTGCCATAGCGGTTGTCGAACAAATGCTTGCAGTCCGCGTCATTCACCAATACCATCGGGAATTTCAGCGCCCCCGCCTTATCCATCGCTTTTAGGCGGATTATTCCCGTGGTGGTCTCCTCGCACCCGCCGATAACCTCCGGAATAAGCTCGGAGTACTCATTATGGATAAGATTGACCAGATCGCCGCCGTCATCAATAATAACATTCGGCTTTGCCTGTATCACCTTTGATATATGCGAGTGATACTCCTCGTCGGTGGCGTTGTACCACGCGAAAACGTTCAGCCCGTCGTGCACCAGTCCCGCCGCCACATCGTCCTGTGTGGAAAGCGGGTTGCTGCCCGTCACGAACATCTCCGCGCCGCCCGCCGCCAGCACCTTGCACAAATAAGCCGTCTTAGCCTCCAGATGTACCGAAAGCGCAACGCGCAGCCCCTTAAAGGGCTTTTCCGCCGCGAACTCCTTTTCAATGCCGTTGAGCAGCGGCATATTTCTTCTTACCCACTCAATTTTAGTCGCTCCGCTCTCCCAGAGCGCCTCATTCCTTATTTCACTAGCCATTTTTTCCTCCTTATTTAAAAAAATTTTTTGCGACCCGCGCGAGTATGCAACACTCCGCTTCGCTCCGTATTGCACACTCACGCTCTCGCAAAAAATTTCCTGCGTGGGCTTTGCGTTGCTCTTGGCGTGCGTTGCTTTGCTGCGGTCGCTTTATATCTGCTCCTTAAGTATCCCGCAGGCGATACGCACTCCCGAGCTGCCCGAGGGCTGCGTCCTGAAATCGTCCGGCAGACCGTGGATAACTATCGGCTTGCCCGAAAGCTCCTCGATGATCGCTTTGTCAATATATACCCGAGCGGCAGCCTTTCCCTCCGCGTCCGAGAACAGCGGCGGAAGATCCCCCGCGTGATAGGGGTGACGGCTGCACCATGTGCCCTCGCCGCAGTTGTTGAGATGCCCGCCCGCCTCGGAAAACGGATCGTCCGACCCCACCGGCGCGCACACCAGCCCGTCATGAATATGCAGCCCGAATACCCGCGACTCGGGAAGTCCCTCCAGGTCCGCCTGTAAGTAAAAGCCCTGCGGCAAGCCGTAAACCAGGACCGTTCCCGCTATCTCGGGGTGAACGTCGCTGCCCGCTATCTCCGCTTTCAGCGCGGGGTTTTCATGCTCTATATACGCGTATCTGCTCATTTCGTTCATACTATCCCACCTTTCGGGAATAGTTTATGCGCGACGGCTCGTATATTTGCCTTCGGGCAGATTTTTTCACGGCGCGCTCCGCGTCTACTTCCTTATAAACAGAATACCCAGAGTATCCTCTCCGCAGTGACACGCCACAGTGCAGCCAGCGTCGGTCACAGCTATCTCCTTAAAGCTCTTGTACTTCGGTATCTCAAGCGCCGTGAGATCGGTGTTCTGCTTTGAGGTGGTGTGCGTGATAAATATCAGCTCGTCGTCTACCTCTATACCCGTGAGCCTGTCCTTGACATAATCATTGATAGTCTTTTCAATGCTGCCGCGGTACTTTTTGGTCACTTTCATTTTACCGTCGATCACGTCAATGCAGGGCTTCAGCTTGAGCAGATTCGCGCCCAGCACCGCGATGCTCGAGCAGCGGCCGCCCTTGTGCAGATATTCGACGTTTGCCACGAAAAAGCTCGCGTCGACCTTGGGTATGATATCCCTGCGCAGAGTTTCCGCGATCTCCTTAGCGCCCGCGCCCTTGGCTGCCAGCTTTGCCGCAGAGACCGCCACGAGCCCCTCGCCCGTCGACAGATTGCGCGAATCCACGACCTCAACGTTATCAAACTCCTCAGCCGCTATGCAGGCGTTCTGGTAGCAGCTTGAAAACTCCGAGCTTATCGTTATGATGATCAGCTCGTCATACCCGTTGAGCTGCTCCTTGAAAAACCGCGAAAAATCATCAACGTTCACCGCGGAGGTGCTGCACAGCTTTCCCGTGCTGCGGTAATGCGCAAATACCTCCTGCTGACCTATCTCCACGCCGTCGCGGAGAGTTTCCTCTCCCTTGGTCACATAAAGCGGCACAACGCTGATATCATACCGCTTTTTGAGCTCCTCGGACAGATCGCAGACGCTGTCCGCGCAAATTTTGACCTTACTCATCGTTTATCTCCTTATTTAAATTTGAATTTTTACGCGACCCGCCCGAGTAACACTTCGCCGCGCTCCGTGTCACCCGGGCTCTCGCGAAAAAATTCCTGCGTGGGCTTTGTGTTGCTCTTTTCCGGCGTTGCTTTACTGCTTCGACGCTGTGTTGATCTAAGCAAGTTATTTAAATGGGAATTTCAAAATTTCCGCCAGCCATACTCCGCTCTCTCACTTCGTTCGTTCGCTGCGCATGTCTGGCGGAAACCGTGCAGCATTTGCCGTTCGGCAAATGCGCA
>CAZKJC010000075.1:0-10335 GCA_964552995.1 uncultured Ruminococcus sp. | reverse complement strand
CTCTCCCCCGAAGGTGTCAGCCCCGATTCGAGCGCGTGAAAGCTCCGCTTTCGCATACCAATAGAACGGATAAACACAATAATTACAACAACATGCGTAGCTCACATAAATTATCATTTAACAGCCCGCATATAAAAACAGAAGCGGCGCCTCAGCGCCGCAACATATTATTGCACTCTCATGTCCAGCATAGAGAGCATTATTCCCGAGGGACCGTAGCGCTTGAAAAAGTAATTCAGCCGCTCTTTGGTTTCGGGGGCTTCAATGATCCTGTCCGAATATGACAGCATCTGATACATCATAAAGAACATCACTCGCTCCGCAATGTCGTCGCCCAGCGCGAAATAGCGCTCCAGGCTCTCCGAAGCCGCCCGCAGCTCCTCTATTTTCGGCGCGATGAGCCGTGGTATCTCCGCGCCCTCGCCCGTGATCTCGGCAAATTGCTCCGCCGCAGAAACAAGATTCTCCTTGAGCGCGGTCTGTATCTCCTCGCGTGTTAGCCGTCCGCTTTCGCATATCTCGCGTATCTTGCGGCTCGCCTTGATGTAGATATCCTCCGAGGGCGGCTCGACGGTAAAGGGACTTGTGCTCTCCTCCTCGGGCTCGGGAATATCTTCCTGAACCGTTTCAACGGTGTCCTCCGACTTTTCGGCGGTCACCTCCTCAATAACAGGTGGTATGTACGGATCGTCCGCCGCGGTTTCCTCCGGTATCTCCGTTTCGGGCACGGCTTTTTCCTCTTCGGACGGCTCTGCGGGAGCGTCCGCTGTCGCGGAGTTCTCGGCTTGTTCGGGAACGCTTGGCGGCTCGACGGGCGCGTTTATCTCGTTTATCGAGGACAGCAGGTAGGACATGGTCTCCTCGCGGCTCATATCCTCAATATCGCGCTCGGTCGGTTCGTCGGGATCGTCGGGAAGCCTCGGACCGCTCAGCCACTCTATCTTCTCCTCCGTGATCTCCAGCGGAATATGATCCTCGGGAACGCTGTGTCGCGGATCCTCTATATCAAGAGCGGGCAGCGAGAGCTTTGGCTGCTCCGATACGACAGGAGCAGCGGTTTTGCCGGCCGCCTTGGACGGTTTGTCGCTTGATGACGCGACCGCTGCGGAGCTCTTGACGGGCTGTTCCGTCCGCTCTGATACGGGTTGTACGGGTTGTACCGGTTGTCTTGGTTGTCTGGTTTGTGTGGATCGTGCGGGGACGGAGCGCTCTCTGGCAGGCGCGGCGGTCTGCGCCGTATGGGACGGGGATCTTTCGGAGCGCTCGCGAGCGGGCTGCCCCCCCGCGGCGGGATGGGGTCTTGATCTTTTCGCGGTCCTCTCCGCTACCTGTTTAGCCACAACTGCCGCCGCCTCGTCTATCTCCGCGTATCTTGCGGAGCTGCGCGCGCGGCATTCCCTGCGGCACTGCTCCCGCTCCTCGGGCGAGAAATTGCTGTAACGCAGACACAGCGTATCCACAAGCAGCTTTAAAAACCGCTTGTTTATGGAAAAATCCGAAACGCGGACAGTGGTCTTGCCCTTTATAATAAGCTCGTCCGCATAGTCGCTCTCGAAGCTCTCTATGATCTCGGTCTCTCGGATATCCGCATAGTTTATCTGGCGGATAACTCCGTCAAAATCCACACGGAGCTTATCGCACAGAAAAGCTATACCGCGGCTGCCGTCCAGCTCCGCGGAGGTGTCCAGAAAGCCCTCTGTTTCCTCCGCTGCCGCGAAAGCGCAGTAGCCGTCGCGTTTGAAATGTGCGCTGACATCGCGCCCGAAAGCGTTTACCGTTTCACGCAGGCTCACGTAACTTCCCCCCTGTTGTCAAGCAGTCGGTGCTTGATATCCCACAGTTTTTGTGACAGATCCACATAATAATTATGCGGATTTTCAAAGCGCAGCACCGACTCCCACATAGTGCCGAGCTGCTGCTCGCAGTAGCTTCTTATATCCTCGATCGCAGGCGGATCGTACACCCGCTTTCCCTTGACAAATATCGGGACCTGCAGCTCCCGCGCGGTGAAATTCTCGACCCTCTTGCGCTTCCAGGTGAAGTCCGGATCGAAAAGCACCAGCGGCCTTGATTCGTCGATGACCTCGTCATAAACACAGAGCTGATCGGCGATCGCCTTGCCCGTTTTGTTGTCGTATATACGATACAGCTTTTTGTAGTGAGGATTGGTGATCTTAACAACATTCTCGCTTATTTTTATTTTGGGGATTATCTCCCCGTTCTCCTCCGTCGCGCACAGCTTGTATACGCCGCCGAACACAGGCTCGCTCGCGGCGGTTATCAGCCGCTCTCCCACGCCGAACAGGTCTACCTTTGCTCCCTGCCGCAGAAGATCGGCGATAATATGCTCGTCCAGAGAGTTGGAGGCTACTATCTTACAATCGGGATATCCCGCCTCGTCCAGCATTTTTCTCGCCTCGGCGGACAGATAGGCGATATCTCCCGAATCAAGCCGTATGCCCACGGGACGTGCTCCAAGCGGCTTCAATATATTATCAAACGCCTTTATCGCGTTTGGAACTCCCGACTTAAGCACGCTGTATGTGTCCACCAACAGCGTGGCGCTGTTGGGATAAACGCGGCAGTATTCCTCGAAAGCCTCCAGCTCCGAGTCGAACATCTGCACCCAGCTATGCGCCATAGTTCCCGTTGCGGGAACTCCGTAAAGCTCGTCCGCCGCAACGCAAGCCGTACCCGCGCAGCCGCCTATATACGCGGCTCTCGCGCCGAGAATGGCTCCGCTTGCGCCCTGCGCCCTGCGCGACCCGAACTCCGATATCGCTCTGCCCTGCGCCGCTCTTACTATACGACTCGCCTTTGTGGCGATAAGCGACTGATGATTCACCAGAAGCAGCAGCATCGTTTCGATAAGCTGCGCCTGTATCGCGGGAGCGCGCACCGTTATCAGCGGCTCATTCGGGAATACGGGCGTGCCCTCGGGTATCGCGTAGATATCTCCCTCAAACCGAAAATCCCGCAGATACTCCAGAAATTCCTCCGAGAAGATACCCTTTGAGCGCAGATAATCTATATCCCGCCCGTCAAAGCGAAGATTTTCTATATACTCGATGACCTGCTCCAGTCCCGCGCAGACGGCGCACCCGCCCCCGTCGGGAACTCTTCTGAAAAACACGTCAAAATAGGCTATCCTGTTAGCGTGCCCCGTCTTGAAATATCCGTTTCCCATGGTGAGCTGATAAAAATCGCACAGCATGGTGAGATTCTGTTCGTTTATCATACTTTTCTCCTGATTTAAAAAAATTTTTCGCGACCCGGTCGAGTAACACTCCGCATGGTTTTGCGCAAAATATCACAAAATGCCATAAGCTGTCGCGCGAACATTGCGCAAAACTCTGCTCCGTGTCACTCAACCTCTCGCGAAAAATTTCCTGCGTGGGCTGAGTGTTGCTCTTGGCGAGCGTTGCTTTTATGCGTGAGCTGAGTGCTGATCTCGGCAGGTGTTGCTTTGCTGCGCTGACTAAACGCTGCTCTTTCCAAATGATTTAAAAGAATTTTCCGCACCGCAACAACAACGCCTTGCGTTGTTGTTGCTAGCCCGCTGTGATGTCAACTCTCCGCTTCGCTCCGTGTTGACATCGCAGCGGCTTGCGGAAAATTCATGCGTGGGCGTTCAACTGTTCTCTGCTTTCAGCGCCTTTGATCGCACGGCTTTTAGGTTGCTTTGAATTAAAGCACATCTATTTGAACGCTCCTCATGACCGTGAGAGCGCTTTCGTGCGCGCTTTTGTCAAAGCTCGCGCACGCCTTGCTGTCCACAACGACCCTGCTCTCGGGCAGCGCTGCCTTTGCTATCACAGCGTTTGATACCACGCATATATCCGTGACCAGCCCGCACAACTCCACCTCATCAAAGCCGCATTTTTTCAGCAGATCGGCAAGCTCCAACGAACCGAAGGACGGCTTTTTTATCACAATATCGCTTTCCGTCACGCAGTCGGCGAGCTTTCCGTACAGCCTATGCCCCGCCGTCCCGTCAACGCAGTGTACAACGGGGAGCTTCTTTCCCTCGGCGGTCTCAAGATAATTTTCGCCGTGGGTATCCAGCGTGAAGATCACCTGCCCGCCCTCCGCGCGGCATTTCTCTATTTTATCAAGAATAACAGGCTCAAGCAGCTCCGCGCCCGCGAAGCCGAGAGCGCCGTTCACGAAATCCACCTGATAATCCACCACAACAAGAGCCTTCATGATGTACCTCCACTCAGATTTTTCTCTTCCTCTTAAAATTCTTTTCCCAGTTTTCGATTATCCGCTCCTGACCGCGTTCCACCGCAAGAGAATTTGCGGGCACGGGCTTTGTTATCGTAGACCCCGCGGCGGTCGTCGCGTTTTCGCCCACCTTTACGGGAGCTATCAGATTTGTATTGCAGCCGATAAACGCATGGTCGCCGATCTCGGTGCGGAGATGGTCTATCCCGTCATAGTTAGCCGTAACGCAGCCGCAGCCGAAATTCACTCCGCGCCCGACGTCGCTGTCTCCTATATAGGTTAGATGACTGGCTGATGTGTTCTCGCCGATAACGCTGTTCTTTATCTCCACAAAATCCCCGATCTTCACGCCGCGCCGAATGACAGTCCCGGGGCGGAGCTGCGCGAACGGTCCCACCCTAACATTATCCTCGACCACCGCGGAATAAGCCTGAACGTTATTCAGCTTAACATTATTACCCACGGTACAATTCTCTATATGAGAATTAGCCCCTATTTGACAGCCGCTTCCGATGACCGTATTTCCGAGAATAACGGTATTTGGCATTATCACGGTATCGCAGCCGATCTTTACGTCCGGAGATATTATTATACCGTCGAGGGTCAGAAATTCCACTCCCTGCTCCATAAGCCTGTACAATACCTTTTTGCGCGCCTTTTCGTTAAGCTCGAAAAGCCCGCGGCGGGTATTCGCTCCCAACACTATATCGGGGTTTTCGCTTTTATACGCATAGGCGTTTCCTATCAATTCTATACAATCCGTAAGATAATATTCTCCCGCCGCGTTCTGTGTAGACAGCTTGGGCAGCGCCTCCAGCAGCGCTTTGGAATCAAACCAGTAAGCCCCGCTGTTCACCTCGCATATTTTGGCCTCCTCGGGGGAACAATCCTTTTGTTCGCGTATCGCGAGAAATTTCCCGTTCTCGCGTATGATCCTGCCGTAGCCCGCGGGCTCGTCGACCTCGGCGGATATCACCGTCACCGAAGCCCCCGACTGCCTGTGCCGCTCCAGCGAGCCGCGCAGAGTCTCACCGTCAATAAACGGAGCGTCACCGCAAAGAACGCACACGGTATCCGTCTGCTCCGCGACCGCCGCCGCGCGCTTTACCGCGTCCCCCGTACCAAGCTGCTCCGTTTGCAGATATGTCGGAAATTCTCCGCGGGAGCGCACATACTCCTCCGTAAGCTCGCTTTTATACCCCGTTACCACCGCGGTAACATCAAACCCGAGCTCCTCCGCCGCGTCCATCACCCACCCGAGCATGGGCTTTTTCAGCACCTCGCAAAGCACCTTCGGCTTCTCGGACTTCATTCGCGTCCCCGCGCCCCCTGCCAGAATAATACAACCCGTTTTCATCATCATTACCCCTATTTCAAAGAATTTCAAAATTTCCCACAATCATACTCCGCTCTCTCGCTGCGCTCGTTCGCTCCGCATGCTTGTGGGAAACCGTGCAGAATTTGCCATTAAGGCAAATTCGCACTTTTTGAAATTCATGCGTGGGCTAAACGTTGCAGTTTTTTGTGTGTTGCTTTGCTGCGTGAGCAAAGCGTTGCGTTTTTTATGCGTTGCTTTACTGCGTGAGTAAAGCGTTGCTGTTTGCTTTCAGCGCCTTTAATGCGCCAACCTTTTTATCATTATGGAAATTATTCTTTACTATCTCTTACGGAGATTTTTTGTAAGACTGCGCTTTGAGCGCGGTCTTATTATCCTCGAAAAAGGACTTGTTCTGCGCCGCCGCGCGGTAGTTCCACTGAAGATCATAACCCGCACCGAGATTCGCCGCAGTCCGCTGCTTCGTCTGCTATACGGAAAGAAAATAACCGTCGAGACCCTTTCGGGTAAGATCAGCTTTTATCTGAAAAAAAACGAAACGCTGCCCTTTCTTCCCGAAAACAGAGGGCACATTATCCGCCCCGACCGCTCCGCAATATTTTTCGGCGCCTTTGTCGACACCCGCGCGCTAAGCGGAGTGATCCTGTTTTCCCTCACCATATACCGTATCGGAAAAATTTTCGGCGGCAGCTACATCGACCGCATGATCTCCGCCATCGCCGACACCGCCGAGGAGCTTGCCGATACCCTTGAGCTGCTGCATATAGCCGTTCCGCGTGCCGCCGCGCTCGGCGCGGTGTTCGTGCTTACAGCGTGGGGCTTCGCGTTCCTTATAAAGCTTATGAGCATGGCGGACCTCCGCGTCAGCTCCCACGGCGGATCAGTCACCGTAAGGCGGGGTCTTATCACATTGTATGAGACTGTGGTTGTACTGAATAACCTCGACGCTGTGATTTCCTGCAATACGGTCTCCTCGCTCGCCGCCCGAAAGGCTCCGCTGTACGCCCGCGGGACCATGATCTTCCCGCCCGCCGACAGGGAGCTTTCCCGCCGACTTATCGGCTCGCTGTGCGGCTTGCCCTGTGAAGATCCCCGCGAAATAAAACCGCCCGTGAGAGCGCTTTTCGGTCACTGTGCCCTGCCGCTGGGCTGGGCGGGAGGGTTTGCCGCCGCGCTTATCCTCGCGGAGCTTGCGCTGCGTTTCGGGCTTATACCCTCCGCGGAGCTGCTTAAGGCTCTGTTGTGGTATGGTCTGGCGGCGAGCCTCTGGACGGTTTTCGCCTACGGTCTGTATTGGAAATTCTCGGGAATGCGCGAGGGGGAAGAGCTGCTCACGATCCACGCCCGCAAGGGAAACAGGCTTTACGGCTGTCATATCCCGAAACGCGCGGCGGTGCTGGAAACAATTTCGCAGAATCCCTTTCAGCGCCGCTCGGGTCTGTGCGACCGCACCGTGACCCTGTACGGAAAACGAAAAATCCGTCTGCGGAACATCGCGCGCTAAAACCCTATATCATGCCCGTCATACTCAACTTCTGTTGCTTCACTGCAGCCCTCCGCCCATTCGATGATCTCCGAAACAAATTTCGGAGTAACGCTTTCCGGAAGCTCAAGGGGCACAAGATACCTCTCCCACCTGCCGCTTGTCAGCCTTCCCTGAAAGACCCTGCCCTTGCTGACAGCATAGGGCTTGGGAGCGTTCAGCGGTATAGTAAGTATCAGCTTCTTATCCTCGGAAATAATATGTAAAAATGGAGTTTCCCACCTGCCGCCCGACTCAATAAGATCAAGGTGATCCCAGTAATTCCTGTCCTCGCTTGCAAGAACGTACCACACATAATTTTTCCCGCCGCAGACGATCTTTCTGCGTTTTTTCGCCCGTACCATTATACCGTCCTTGTCCTGTCAAGCACCGCTACGTTCTTCACGCCATACTGCCTGAGAGCGTCAGCCACGTTGTGATCGATTATCTCACCCGGCATGATCAGCGGCACGCAGGGCGGGCAGGGGGAATTAAGCCCCGCGCACACCTCGCCGTTCGCCTTTTCGATGGGAACGGTCTTTTGCGGCATAAACATCGCCTCGTGAACAGGCAGATGGGCTGTCGGCTTTATTACGGGGTATTTTTCGGGAGCGATCGGACTTTTTCTGCGCACGAAAAGTATCGCTATCTCGGCGCTCTCGAAATCCTCGATCTTATTCGCGGAGGAGAACATCAGCACCACGCGGTTCGCGTCGGACATCTCGCACTCCACCCCGCTCGAACGCAGACCTGCCGCGAACTCGTAGCCGCTCATTCCGCAGGCGCGCGCGTCGATGACTATGCGGAGATAATCGCTCTTTACCAGAGGAACTCCCGCCATTTCCAGACGGCTTTTCAGCTCCGTCGTCGCGTCGCAGGCGCGGGTTATCGCGTCGAAATCCTCCGCCATAGCTCCGTTGAAGCGGTCAAGGCTCTCTAAAATAAGATAAGAGGGACTTGACGAGCCGAACATAGCCATCATTTCCTTTGCGCGCGAGGTATCGGCGCCCGCCGCGAAGTGCAGATAAGCTCCGCCGGTGAGCACGGGAAGAGTTTTGTGGGCGGATTCCGCGCTCATGAGCGGAAATCCCAGCTCCAGCGGGTGGAGATATTCCGTGCCGTATTTGCGCTTGTCCACGAAACGAAGATATGCTCCGTGGGCGTTGTCCACCACCAGCGGTATACTTGGTCTTACGAATTTCCAGGTGCCGCCGTAGTAGTCGATATTTGTCACGAAAAGCGCGTCCGCTCCGCGCAGAGCCTCGCTGTCATAGGTAACATCGGCGGATAGATACTCCTTGGGATACAGCCACTTGATATTCATTTTCAGCAGAGCCGCCGCCGAAACAAGCGACCTGTGCGAATAACGGGACGCGGCGATAGTCTTGCAGCCCCGCGCCTTCAGCAGCGCCAGCGCCGTCTGTATCGCGAGAGTGCTGCCGCCGCAGGAGTAACAGGTCTTTTGCGCGCCGAATATCCTCGCCGCAATACCCTCGCTTTGAGCAATAATGCCGCCTGTGCCATCGGAATCATACAGGCTGTCAGCCCCGAATATCTCGGTTATGTCGCTTGGAGTTTCTCCCTTATGCCCGGGCATATGCAGTCTTAATTTGCGCTGCGAGGAGTAGCCCGCCAGAAAATCACAAATCGGTGTATTCATATAATTCCCTTTCAGATATGTCAGTTGCTCTCGGTCGTCTGCTCCGCGGGCTCGTCGATCTTAAGCGCGTCGTAGTCTACCTCGAATTTGTAGGATTCCCGCCATTCCCTGAGAGTATCGTTGAAATGCGAGCTTTTTTTGTCGCTGTCCAGAAGCTCGTAGATATAATCCTTATAGCCCTTTACGCTCTCCTCGGTGACCTTCGCGTCGTCCGCGTAAAGCATTATGTGCACTCCGTAATCGGTGACCGTAGTGTCGTAGTCGCCGATATTTTCCAGCGCCTGTCCCATTTCGGTGAATTCCGCCATATAGAGCGTACTGTCGGGAATGAGCAGATAACCGTCGGGATTCGCCGCCGAGCCGTCCTTATCGGCGCTGTATTCCTCTATCAGCTCGTCAAAATCCGCGCCGTTGTCCAGCATATTTATTATTTTTTCGGTGTTCTCGGAAAGCTCCGCGGTTTTCTCCTCGCGCAGCCTGTCCGCGCCCTCGTCATCGCCGCTGCTGCGCATTTCGCGGAGCTCGTCGGTGAATGTATCCTCAAATCCAAGCAGGATATGCTTTATCCTGCGCGAGCCATCGGGTATCCAGTAAGCGGAGTAAACGCCGCTTTCGTACTCAAGCGGATCGCTTTCATACAGAGCCTTTATGCTCTCCACATAGTCGTTAAAGGTGGATTCGGCTTCGCTGTAATCGGCGCTGACGTCCTTTACGATCTCCTCGCGCAGCTTATCGGTGAACGCCGCGCTCACCTGCCATACAAGCAGGTCGTCGCGGGTAAGCATACATTCCGACAGATAGTCGTCAAAGCCCTTATTTCCCGTTTCGGTCTGCTCGTCGGTGAGGGGAGTTTCTTCGGGGTCTATGTTGGTCAGACCCGCGAAATAGGCTACCTGCCGCAGGACCATTTTATTGTATTCCTCTTCGACCGCGTCCATTTCCTCCGTGCTGAGGGTATCCAGACCAAGCTCCTTTGCCTTATCGAGAATGACCCTTTCGTTCATAAGATAGTTTATGATGGTTTCGCGCTGTGATTTGCAGAGCGCCGCCACGCTTTCCTCGCTGTCGTCGGTAATACCCTGACCCTTTAAGAAGTAGAGGTATTCCTTTTTGAAGTCAAGGTATGTTATCTCGATCTTATCGGTATTATCCGCGGTGGATACGGCTACCACTTTGTCGTCCTTTACCTCGGTGTTAGTGCCGACCTTTACGGAGCAGCCGCTTATCGTCAGAGCAGTCAATACTGCCGCTGCCGCGCAGACTAATTTTTTTATCTTCATCGGGTTTTCCTTTCTATACGTCATTGCGTTATATATTGCAATCAAGTATACATATTTATTATACCATACTTTCATGAAAAAAGGAACAGATTTTTTGGATTTATACTAAAAATTTTGGGGAATTTTTGGACAACCTCAATGCGTTGACATTGTAAATGATAATTTATGCTGGCACGCTTTTTTTGTTGGATTTGCAATGTGGTACTCCTTTTAATTTGTTTAAGTTGAATTTGTTATGTTTATCCGCTCTATTGATATGCGAAAGCGGAGCTTTCACGCGCTCGAGTCGGGGCTGACACCTTCGGGGGAG
>CAZKJC010000074.1:0-10342 GCA_964552995.1 uncultured Ruminococcus sp. | reverse complement strand
TTTGTGGAGAAATCAAATTCATTTTTTTATGAAATTTACTCCAAAAGAGAAAATATAAAATATGAGTATACATGTATTGCAACAGGTATTTGATGCATTGTATGAACGCGGACGGCGGGGCTGCCGCGGCGCAAAAGGGCAGCATTTATGTAAGACCGCTGAAGCTCACGGCGGGCGGGCGTGAGTTCAATATCACCGGCACTATCGACCGCGTGGATATGTTCACGGACGACGCGGGACGGCAATATCTGCGCGTGGTGGATTACAAGACGGGGCGGCGGCAGTTCAGCGTTCACAACGCGAAATACGGCGTAAACGTCCAGATGCCGCTTTACCTTTTCGCGCTGTGCGACGCAAACAGGGATTCGGGAGTATTCCCCGGGGGAGTTGCCTATACCCCCGCAAAGATTTCGGGAGCTATGCCGAGCCGCCTTTCCGCGTTCAATCTGCTGTCGCAGAGCTACAAGCAAAGCGGAATGTATGTGCTCGACCCCTCTACCTCGGAGGAAATGGAGCACTACGCGGACTTTATCGCAAGGATCATCTCGGGCGGTATCAGCGATCCGAATGAGAAGCTCCCGACGCCCGAGGATATTCTTCCCGAGCAGGACAATCGGCTTACGGCGGAGGAGTTTGAGAGCTTCCGCGGCGAATGTCTGGGGAATATCCGAAAAAGGCTGGAGCTGCTGTACGGCGGCGATATCGAGCCTGTTCCGCTGAGCTACAGGGAAAAGGAGAATGTCGAGGGAAAGAGCGTTTCAAAAAGCAAATGCGCCTGCGACTACTGCCGATTCAAGGATATATGCGGGAACGCGGGTGAGCGGGAAGAGGTTCCCGCGCCGCCTAAAAAGGAGAAAGCATAAAATACGGGAACATAACGCCCACGCATTAAGGGACATTCAAAAAAATCCACCAAAACCCATCGCATCAGAATTTCAAAAAGTGCGCATTTGCCTTAATGGCAAATGCTGCACGGTTTCGGCTAAGCACGCGCAGTGGAGTGGAGCGCAGCAGAACGAAACGGAGTGTGATTAGACGAAATTTTGAAATTCCCATTTAAATCATTTAATTCTCGTCAACATAACTTAAAAGCATATCAGCTCCGATCGACATATTCAGTAAAACCGCGATAAAGCAAATTTTTTGAAAGGAGGCTCCCTTTTCGGGAGCATGATAATATGGCAAACAAACCGACAAAACAGCAGCAGAGAGCCATTGACGCTCCCCACGACAGCTCGGTGATAGTCACCGCCGCCGCGGGCAGCGGAAAAACCACGCTGCTTGTGGAACGAATGGTGCGGCTGCTTTCGGACAGGTCGCTCGGGATAGACGGCGACAGCGCGGCTATAATGACCTTTACACGAAACGCGGCGGACAATCTGCGCGTAAAGCTGATGAAGGCTCTCGGGGATAAGCTGAAGGCCCCCGAGACCGCAGAGGAGGAAAGGGAATATCTCTCGGAGCAGCTTATAAAGCTGCGTTCCGCGCCGATAGGGACTATCGATTCGTTCTGTATAAATATTATCCGCGAGAACGTGCAGGCTTTCGGGCTGCCCGTGAATTTCTCCATTGCGGATTCCGCTAAAAAAGCGAGTATGCAGGCGCTTGCCATGCAGATGACGCTGCGGTATTTCTACGACGACGAGGGAGAGATCACCCCCGAGGACAGAGCCGCGCTTTTCTGCACGTTCAGCTTTGAGGACGATACTCTTTTACAGCAGACTATACTGCGTATCGCCGAAAAGCTGAGCTCCTACGCGGACAGCGAGAGGTGGCTGGAAAGCTGCGCGGCAGCCTACGACAGCATAGAGAGCCTTGAAGCGCGGTATATAGCTATCTACGGCAGAAAAATAAAAAGCGTCGTCACCGAGCTTTACCGCGCGGTAAGCCAATACGGGGCTGTCATCGCGGAATATGATCTCTGGTGCGAAAATAATCTCCCCGACAAGCGGGAGAAAATAATATCCAATCTGAAAGAGATAAGCCTTTCGGAGCGCGGGCTTTTCCGAAAGGCGGTGAGATATTCCGCGAAAATGCGCAAGACCCCCTCTATGAACGCGATGGAGGAGCTTTGCTCGCACGCGGCGGAGTTCAACGTAAAGCAGCTCACCGCGCTGAACCGACTTGACGCGAGCAATCCCATAAAAGATAAATTCAAAAGGTGCCGCGAAAAAACCAAGGACGCGCTGAAAAAGCTGAACGAGCTCCGCTTTGTGAAAAGCGAGGAGGAGAATATGCTGGAGGGGCAGCGCTCCGCGGTGAGAACGCTTGTCGGGCTGATAAAGACCTATATGGGATTTTATCGGGATATCAAGCTGACCTCGGGCAAGCCCGACTTTTCCGACTGCGAGCTTATGCTGCTTGAAAAGCTGAGAACCGACGAGAGCTTCCGCCGCCAGCTTTCCGACAGATTCACCTGCATGATCGTGGACGAGTTCCAGGACTCCAACGACGTGCAGGCGGAGATATTCCGGCTTATCTCAAACGGCAAGAACAACCTCTTTTATGTGGGCGACGTAAAGCAGGCTATCTATATGTTCCGCGGGGGAAATCCGCAGATAATGGCGGAGCTTTGCCGCGTTCCCAGGCAGTTTGGGTATCTGCGGGAGGGTCTGAAAATCGCCCGCTCGGCTTCGGAGAAACGGAGCTTTGGGTTCGCCGCGCGCGGCGCGGATATCGCGGGATTCTGCAAGCGGCACAGGCGCTTTTACGTTATGCCGCTCAACAGGAATTTCCGCAGCCGCCGCACTGTCATAGATTTTGTAAACGCTGTTTTTTCGGGACTTATGACCGAGCGCTACGGCTCGGTGGATTACAGCGGCGGCGGTCGTCTGGAATTCGGCGCGGGTATGCTGTACCCCGAGATACCCGAGGATAAAAAGCCGCTTTACAAAGCGGAGATAAACCTTATTGACTACCCCGACCTCAAAAAGATCGACGGGGATACCGAGGAAAGAGCGGACTACGACCAGGCGCTTTTTGTGGCGGAAAGAATAAAAAAACTGGTGGACGAGGGATTTCTCGTTACCGTCAACAATGAAACGCGCCCCTGCCGATACTCGGATATTGCCGTGCTGCTACGCGGCAACGGAAGAATGTCGGGCTATAAGGATACGCTGGAGAAATTCGGCATACCCGCTATAACTCCCTCGGGAAAGGAATTTCTCGAATCGGAGGAAATAGGACTTATAATGAATTTCCTGCGGGTAATAGATAACCCGCTGAGCGACGAGGAGCTCCTTAAGGTGCTTATGTGCCCGATCTACGAGATGTCCGCGGAGGAGCTGGCACAGATAAGACTGGGTACTCTGGGGCTTCCCGAGGAGCTTCCGCGGGAATGCACCGATAAAATATCCGCCCGACTGCGCGGGAGCTCGCTTTACGGCTGCCTTAACGCCTGCCTGCGCCCTCTTGCCGAGGTCGGGGAGCGGGAAGAAAGCGAAGATGAGCCCGACGCTCTTTACGAGGCGGCGCGCGCCCAGGAAGCACAGCTTTCCGCAAAGGGGATAAAACGGGAAATAAACCCGAAAGCGGCAAAGTTTATGTCCGACCTTAACGCGCTGCGTATGCATATGAGCGGCAGCTCGATAGAAAGCCTTGTCCGCAGGGTATACGACCTGACGGAGCTTTACGGGGTGATCTCCACCTATGAGGGCGGCCGTCAGCGCGTTTCAAATATCCGCCTTATGCAGAAATACGCGGCGGATTTCGAGGAAAACGACGGCGGAACACTGAGCGACTTTATCCGCTTTATAAACTCCTCGCGCGCCCATAAAAGCGGCTTTGAGGCGGGCGCTGTTCCGGAGGACGCGGGAAACGCCGTGAGAATAATGACCTTTCACGGCAGCAAGGGGCTGGAAATGCCGATCTGCATTATCGCGGAGCTGGACAGAAAGGCCTCCGACAAGGACGCTTCGGGAAAAGTGCTGATAAGCCATACCCACGGGCTCGCGATGGAATACGTCGACAGGAGAGTCCGCGTGAAGCTCAAGCCCTTTGCGTATAACGCGCTTCACGAGGTGATCTACGACGGGATATTCGGCGAGGAGCTTCGCCTGCTTTATGTGGCAATGACGCGCGCGCAGGAAAAGCTGATACTCGTCGGGAAAAAATCGGCTCTGAAAAACGCTTCGGAAATGCGCGAGGGCGCTCCCGAGACCGCTTTTACAAATCTTTCGCCGCTTAGCTGGATATTGTCGTCGCTGATGAGATACTGCAGGATCGGCGGCGACGGTGAAACGGTAAGGATCGGCGGGCTGAACGCCGAGATAATCACCCATACCGTTCCGCCCGAGATAACGGAAATTTCCGAGACGGGATCGGCCGCGCCCGACCCGGATATTACCGCGGAGATCGAAAAAAATCTCCGCGCGGAATACTCTCACGCGGAGGAGACCTCGCGCAGGGCGAAGTACTCCGTCACCGAGCTCGCGCACCTCGCGCAAAGCAGCGACACGGAGGAAGTGGTCTATCTCAACCCGCCCTCGTTTATACGCGGTGAGAGCGCCTTTTCGGGCAAGGAGGTGGGCGACGCATATCACCATCTCATGCAGTATTACCCGCTGGAGCGGATAACGCCCGATACCGATCTGCGGAAGCTCACCGAAAGCGCGGTATTCGTGCTTTCAATGCAGGGCAGGCTGACGGACAGAGAACTGAAGATACTCACCTCGGAAAAGCTGAAATGCATTGATAAAACGGTGAGATTTCTGGAAAGCCCGCTGGGTCAGCGTATGCTGAAAAGCCGCAGGGTGGAGCGTGAAACGCCCTTTTACGCGGAGCTCCCCGCCCGTATGCTGGGACTGGATCACGATGGCGAGGTGAGCCTTCAGGGGCGAACCGATCTGTTCTTTTACGAGGACGACGGGATAGTCCTTGTGGACTACAAAAGCGACAGCGCCGAGAGCATGGAAAAGGAAAAGGAGAGCTACTCGAAGCAGCTTCTCACATATAAAAATATTCTCCCCAAGATAACGGGAACGCGGGTCAAGCAGATGTATCTCTACGCGTTCTCAACGGGAGAGGAAATAGATATCGAGCGCTATCTTTCACAGACGGGCGCGGGAAAGGCACTATCGGAATGAAACTGAAAAAAATCATCGGAACCGCGGCGGCGGTATTTACGGCGGCAGCGCTGACGCTGAGCGTTTCTGCCGACGCCGCGGACAGCGGCGGATTCCGCACGGAAAGCGAGCTTGCGACCGCCGCGAAAACTCCCTATGACGGGAAATACACCAACATTGCCTGGAACACGGAGCGATCCGACAGCGCGGGAGTTCCCGTACCGCTTTCGGACAGCGTGATATTCCCCGTGGGGAACAAGGTGCTTAAGCTCGCGGAAAACACGGGAGAGGAGCTGGGCTGCGCCGAGCTCAGCGAGAAGGTATCGCCCGACTGCCGCGGCGCGGCGGTGGGAAACAGGCTGCTTCAACCCACCCGCACGGGGCTGGCGGTGATAAATACGGATACCATGACCGTTGAGTGTTACCGCTCGCTCGGCATGAATATCGTTACCGACGCGGCGGTCGTCGGCGAGCTCGGATTTGTCGGGGTGGAATTAGGCTACGGCTGTATGTTTGTCTGTGTGGACTTGTCAAGGGAGCTGGAAACGCTGTGGGAGTGGGAGGACTCCGACGGCAGCATTCCCACTGACCCCGCTCTTTTCGGGGAGAATGTGATCTTTGGCATGGGCAGCACTCTCATGACCTATAATTACAGTGCGAACATCTTTGGCGAAATACCGCTGCCGACGGAGATCAGCGGCTCGCCCTTTGCGGGGGAATACGCGGTTTATTTTTCGGGGAGCGACGGCAAAAGCTACAAGCTGCGCCTGAACGATGACGGAACTCTTGAGGAGGACACTCTGATCTCCTGTGATATAGGCGGGGAGCTCTCCTCACCGGTCGCGTGGAACAGCAGGCTGTATGTCGCCTCAAGCGAGGGATTTTATATTCTGGACAGCCTGAATATGGAGGTCATGGAATCGCTGCCCGATATAAAGTCGGGAACCGATCCTATCATATGCTACGGGAACGGTCCGAGAGTGTATTTGCTGTACCCCGAGGGGGAAATGTGGAATTTCTGCTGCATACTTGACTCGGAGGGACTGGAGCAGCCCGAGGTAACTCTCCCCGCCAGACTTGAAAACTTTGTCGGCGGCAGACTGGAGGTCTCGGCGGCGGGAACGATGTATTTCCGCGACGGCATCGGCAGACTGTACGCGGCGCAGGTTGCGCCCTTTAACCTGCTGCTTGTTATAGTTAAACTGGTGCTGCTGCTGGCGCTTATCGTTCTGGTATTTATTATATTGAGATACTGGGCAAAGAACCGAAACGCCAATAAGCCGCCGCGGTATTAAAGGAAAATACAACAAAAGCACTGAAGCCAAGATCAACCTATTACCCACGCAGGAAAGCAACGTCCGCAAAGTGCAATGTAAAGCCCACGCAGGAAAGCAACACTCGCAAAGTGCGGCGTAAAGCCCACGCAGGAAAGCAACGTTCGCAAAGTGCAGCGTAAAGCCCACGCAGGAATTTTCCGCAAGCCGCCGTGAAAGCGTAACGAAACGGAGCGCAGCGGAGTGAAGTGGAGCTTTTACGGTGAGCTAGTGCACTCCACCGCGCAGCGGTTGAGTGCACGGTGCGGAAAATTCAAATTATAATCAGGAGGAAATATGGATATCATGTTAAAGAGCGGTGACTGCACCGCAAAGATCATTTCAAAGGGAGCGGAGCTGAAAAGCCTGACCGTCGGCGGGCGGGAGCTTATGTGGAGAGCCGATCCCGAGTTCTGGGGAAAGACCTCTCCCCTGCTGTTTCCGATGATAGGAACGCTCAAAGAGGGCAAGACCGTTATAAACGGAGCGGAATACCGTATTTCAAAGCACGGATTCGCCCGCGACCTGGAGTTTGTTCCCGAAAGCGCGAACGCTTCAAGCGCGCAGTTCTCGCTGGAGCAGAGCGACTACACAAAGGAAATGTACCCGTTTGATTTCAGATTCACCGTGCGCTATACGCTCAAGGAGGACGGGCTGACCGTCACCTACCGCGTCCGCAACAACAGCGCGGAGGATATGCCGTTCTGCATAGGGGCTCACCCCGCTTTTGCCTGCGACGGGGATATGCGGGATTACCGGCTGGAGTTCTCCAAGCTCGAAAACGCGGCTTGTCCGCTGTATAATCTCGAAACGGGTCTGCACGAGGAAAATACCCGCACTCCCCTGCTTAACGAGGAGAATGTTCTGAATTTGTCCCACGAGCTTTTTTATAAGGACGTGTGCTATTTTGACGCGCCCCGCTCGCGCTCCGTTACGCTTTTTGACAAGAACAACCGCGGCGTCCGCGTGGATTTCCCCGATTTTACAAGTCTTGGCGTATGGCAGGCTAAGGACGCTCCGTTTTTGTGCATAGAGCCCTGGTGCGGCTCGGCGGATTTCGACGACTGCTCGGGAGTTTTCGCGGAAAAGCGCGGGATAATCATTCTGCCGCCCGATTCAGAGAGAGCGTTCACCTACTCCATCTCCGCGGTCGGAAAATAATTTTGTTTTAAGGCTAAAGTTCTGACAAAATCTGCCGATATAATATATAAGAAGAAATATGCAGTGTTCAAAGGGGTGATATTGTGGATATAAACGCTTTGACGGAATTACGGAATAATCTGCCGCAGGGCACGGCGGCGCGGGACGGCTCGCTTGATTTTATGGCGATGATCGCGGCGGCAGGCGGCATTACACCTAACAAAAAGGTCGACACGGATTCCATGTCAATGACGGAATACAAAATTTATATTTATAATGTGATATCCGCGCTCACCTTTGACAACTCGGATTCGCGGGATTTTATCGCGGTGAATATTTCCGACGAGGGCTTTGAGGCGATGAAAAACGACGCGGACTATGAGCGTTGGGTGCTGAGCAAGATCAAAGAGGACTATTTTTCCTTTAATATGTGGGGAAATCAGCACAGTGTAAGGTACGGCATAAAGTACTTCGGGGCGACCAAGGAGGAATACCGCAGCGAGACCTGGTGCACCGACCTCAACGACATAAAGCGCGACGAGGAATACAGGCGGAAAATCAAGGAAAGCTTCTGGTCAAAGCGGCTGGAGCGTATGGAGAAGATCCAGAAAATGTGGCAGGAGCTTGATCTTAAAAAGAAATTTTACCGCGAGCACAAAATCAATATTATTCCCACCGTAAACGCGGAAATCTTGATGGAGCTGCTTATGCTGGGAAGCTGATATAAAAAGGCGCGTTTTTGCAACGCGCCTTTAATTATTGCTGTTCGTCCGCTATATCAAGTCCCGCAGTGTCATACATCACCCGCGCGTGATTTTCACGGATAATTTCCTCGGAAATAATGTTGCCGGAGCGGCGGTCAACGGTCGTCCTTACCACACTGCCGCAGCGGTAAACCGTGCCGTTCTCCCGCACAAAGCGCTCGCTGTGCGATTTGATGTGGAATTTAACGCTCTGCGGCTTATCCGCGCGGAGCTCTCCGCAAAGATACTCCCCATCGGTGTACACGATAAGCTGATATACCCTGTCGGTGTCGTTTCGGAAACGGTAATCAAGGTAATTGTACATTATCGAAGTCCCCGTGCCGAAGGGTATTTGCCGCCCGAAATCGGGGAAAAGATCGAAGCCGTCGTGATGGTGGTGCTCCGTTATCGTAAGCTCGGAATGCAGCACCAGCCAATGTATCAGATTTGTAAACTGGCACATTCCGCCGCCCGTTCCCTCGGACACCCTGCCGTTTGAGATTGTCAGCCCGTCAAGGTAGCCCTTTCGCCTGCTGTCCCTGCCAACCAGCCGCCAGAACGAAAAGGTCTCCCCCGGCTTTATTATCACGCCCGTGACCCGCGGCGCGGCAAGCGACAGATTGACCGCCTTGTTCTCCTGAAGCCGCATATCAACGCTGCCCAGCCTGCGGCGGATAAGCGACTTGTGCGAATAGATCACCTCGGGCAGCAGCCTTGACGACCTTATTTGAGCAAAGCGCTCCCGCGCAAGCAAATCACGCAGCTTGCGCTGTAAAATATTTTTTTCTACGGATATCCTATAAGTCAGCGGGGAAATTTCACAAAATAATTTACGTTTCATAATAATTTAATAGTAAGAAGTTGGTTTGAATGGAACAGGTATTTATTTTACTCCGTCGGCGATCATGCTCCTGTTCATCTCCCAAAGCGCCACATAGTAGGCGTAGGGGGACAGATGGATACCGTCGCCGCCGTCAAAGCACTCTTTAAGACTGTCGTCGCTGTCCTTAAGGTGCTTAGCGAAATCAAGGAAATGCACGCGCTCGGAATAATTCTCCTCGATAAAGCCCTTTAAAGCCACATTGAAGCAGTCTATGCGGTAATTGGTGGTGAACATACTTTCCGCGATGATCGGAGAAACAGCGCAGACATACACCTCCGCGTCGGAGGAATCAAGCGTGGCTTCGATGACCGCGCGGTAATTCTCACAGTATTCCTCCTCGCCGAACATATTTATATCGTTCATTCCCATTGACAGGAACACATATTTCGGCTGAGTGAGCCAGCGCGGTGGGATAATCCACCTCTTTGTCACCGACGTAGAATTTGTAATCAAAAAAGCTCCACGCTGCAAGAGAGCCTCTCGCCAGCACATTTTCGGGGTATACCGTATTATACACACTGAACCCGCTGCAAATGCTGTCCCCGACAAAAACGGATTCATTCGTAAATTCGCGTTCCGACCTTGTGAGCTTATAAGCGCCGTATTCGTCTATGTAAAAGGTGTCAAGACCCTCCGGCGGTTCTTCCGGCTCGGCGCTCTCCATCGTTTCGGGCGCGGAGGTCTCGGCGCTTTCCGCCGTCTCCGCCGTTTCCTCGGGAGCGGCGGTCTCCGCCTCCTCCGTTACGGTGGTTATGCTTTCAAGGGGCAGGGGTAACCTGCTCTCCTCTTTGGTTTGCGGGGTGAATTTTATGGGGATATCCTCCACAGCGGGCTTTACGGTTCCGCTGTAGACCGCCGCGGTATTCTCACGGCTGGCGCAGGAGCAGAGAAGCACTGACATGACAAAAAGCGAAAGCGCGGAGCATATATATTTTTTCATAACAATTATCCTTATATATCGAACGCAAAAGCGTAATTCTCGTTAATAAATCTTTACACTATATATTGTACATCACATTTGAAAAAAAAGCAATAGTTTTTTTAATATTGTAATAATTTGTAACCTTTTTTCGCCTTTTGCTTCCAAAATTGGGCAATATGGCGAAAAGCCCGACGAAAAATGTCGGGCAAAAGGTTTTTAAGTGATATAAATGATAATTTATGTGAGCTACGCATGTTGTTGTAATTATTGTGTTTATC
>CAZKJC010000073.1:0-10344 GCA_964552995.1 uncultured Ruminococcus sp. | reverse complement strand
TCCCCCGAAGGTGTCAGCCCCGACACGAGCGCGTGAAAGCTCCGCTTTCGCATAAAAACAGAGCGGATAAACATAACAAATTCATTTTTAACAAATTAAAAGGAGTACCACATTGCAAATCCAACCAAATTAGCATGCCGGCATAAATTCTCAATTATATTCTTGTTTTTTGCCAAAAAATCCGAAAATTTATACAACACTACTGGACAAAACGCAAAAAATATGGTATACTATATGATGTATAATTATATGAGCCCGGACGGCTCATGAAAAGAAAGGAAATAAAAAAATGAACGTTACAACTGATACCATCATCGGAGATATTCTTGATTTTAACCCCGAGGCTGCCGCCCCCATTTTCTTTGAAATGGGAATGCACTGCCTTGGCTGCCCCTCTTCCAGAGGCGAGAGCGTTGGTCAGGCGTGCATGGTGCACGGCGTTGACGCGGACGAGATAGTCGCAAAGCTCAACACGGCGCTCGGAAACGGATGATCTCACTTGACAGCAGGCTGAGGACAGCGGCGGAGCTGTGCCGCAAGGGGACTGTCGTTGCCGACGTCGGCACGGACCACGCGCTGCTCGCCTGCTATCTGGCGCAGAACGGCGCGCGGGAGGTCATCGCGTCCGATATCAGAGAGGGACCTCTCGAAGCCGCGCGGAGGACCGTTGAGCAGACAGGCGTGACTAACGTCCGAGTGCTGCTGTCCGACGGGCTTAAGGCGGTCGATTTCGCGGAGGACGTGGTTATCTGCGGCATGGGCGGAGAGCTTATAGCGGATATCGTGGAGGGCTGCGGCTTTCTTACGGAGAATACCCGCTTTATATTGCAGCCCATGACAAAGCCCGACGTGCTGCGCAGACGGCTGTATTCCGCGGGCTTTGAGCTGATCGAGGAGCGCACCGCCTATGAGGGCGGCCGCGGGTACGCGGTAATGCTGGTGAAGTATACCGGAAAGCCCGCGGAGATCGACGAGATATTCGCGCTTACGGGAAAGATCACCGACCCGAGATTTCTGCGGCTTATCGCGGAAAAGCTGCTGAAAAACGCGCGGGGCATGGATAAGTCCGAGGACTTCCGCGAGTCCGCGGAGCTGCTCCGCAGAAACGCGGACATAATTTTCAAGAAAGCTGAGGAACTGATATGACAGTAAATGAAATGCTGCAGTACTTAAACTCAATTGCTCCCTTTTCCTTTGCGGAGTCCGACGATAATGTCGGGCTGCTTGTGGGGAGCGGACGCACAGAGATATCCGGCGTTTGCTGTGCGCTTGACATAACCAACGAGGTCATCGGCGAGGCGGTCAAAAACGGCGCTAATCTGATCATTTCACATCACCCCGTGATCTATGACCCGCTTAAGACCGTACCGTCGGGAAGCCCCGTGTTTAATCTTATCCGCGCGGGGATAAGCGCCATCTGTATTCACACCAACTTCGACGTTTCCGAGGGCGGCGTGAACGACGCTCTGCTGGAAATGCTTGAGTTCAAAAAGAAAGAGGTCCTTGAGGTCACAAAGCCAAACGGAATAGGCTTCGGCGCGGTGGTAGACCTGCCGTTCGCGTTTACTCCCTCTTCCCTCGCGGAGCACTGCAAGACCAGCCTGGGGATAGAAAACATAAAATACACCCGTGTCGAGACCGAGATAAAGCGCGTAGCGGTATGCTGCGGAAGCGGTCTTAACGACACTACCATGAAGCTCGCAAGGGCAAAGCGCTGCGGAGCTATAATCACGGGCGATATCAAGTACCACTATTGGATAGAGGCTCTGAACACTGGTATGATACTTATCGACGCGGGGCACTACGGCACGGAGCAGTGCGCTCCCCACAGAATAGCGGCGCTTGTCACAAGATTCTATAACGCCGTGCCCATATTTGTGGCGGACAGCAATGTTGAGCCGTTCTTTTACGTTTAAGCCATGTTAAAATGATTTTTAAAGGGGTGATATACTTGTCGCTGGACGGCGCGTTTCTTCATCTGGTAAAGGAAGAGCTTATGCCGCTTATAGGTTCGCGGGTCGACAAGGTCTATCAGCCCTCCCGCGAGGAAATAGTAATAACGCTGCGCAGTATGCGCGACGGCGCTAAAAAGCTGATCTTATCGGCGAACAGCGTTTCCGCGCGGGTAAATCTCACCGAGACCGCCTTTGATAACCCACAGCAGCCGCCTATGTTCTGTATGCTTATGAGAAAGCATCTCGGCGGCGGACGGCTCACCGACATAAGGCAGGACGGACTGGAGCGCATTGTTTATTTTGATTTTGAGTGCGTGAACGAGATCGGAGATATCGTCACGAATACCATTGCCGCGGAGATAATGGGGCGGCACAGCAATATTATACTTATAAGGGACGGCAGGGTAGTGGACAGCATAAAGCGCGTTACCGACGATATATCGTCGGTGCGGCGGGTGCTGCCCAATATTCCCTATGAAACGCCGCCCAGAACGGAGCGGCTGAATCTTCTCGAGGTCTCCCCCGAGACGGTGTGGGAGCAGCTTGACGGCAGCACAGAGCGGCTGGCAAAGCGGCTTCTCGCGGTGCTGGAGGGAGTTTCCCCCGTGTTTGCGCGGGAATGCGCCTACTATGCCGCGCGGGACGTTGATGTTCCCTGCAATGAGCTGACGGAAAGCATGAGGGACAAGGTGCTTTTTTTCCTGTCAAGGGCGAAAAAGGCTCTGGGCGGCGCTGCGGAATACACCGTGGTAAGCGAGCTGAACGGCAGAAAAAAGGATTTTTGCTTTGTTAATGTGGAGCAGTACTCCACCGCTATGCTGATCTCCCACGCGGAGAGCGCCAATTCGCTGCTGGACGGATTTTTTGCGGCGGCGGACAGGACGGAGCGCACAAGGCAGCGGGCGAGAGACCTGCTGAAGCTGCTGATGAACAGCTACGAGCGAGTCTCGCGCAAGCTGGAGCTTCAGAAGAAGGAGCTTGCGGAGTGCTCGGAGAGGGAGGTTTTCCGAGTCTGCGGTGATCTTATAAACGCGAATATATATCGGCTGGAAAAGGGTATGACGAAGTGCGTGCTGGAGGATTTTTACAGCGGAGAGCCGCGGGAGATAGCTCTCGACGCGCGGCTTACGCCCGCGCAGAACGCCCAGAAATATTATACGGAGTACCGCAAGCTGGATACCGCCGAGAAAATGCTCACCGAGCTTATCGAAAAGGGCGGGCAGGAGCTTATCTACATTGACAGCGTGTTTGACTGCGTAAGCCGCACGGAGAACGAGGCGGAGCTGTCCGAGATACGGCGCGAACTGCGGGAGCAGGGCTATCTGCGCGGCGGAAAAGCCGATGAAAAGGTGAAAAAGACCGAGCCGCTGAGATATGTTTCGACGGGCGGTTATGAAATATTGGTGGGAAAAAACAACCGACAGAATGACGCGCTGACGCTTAAAACCGCGCGGGCAGCGGATATATGGCTGCACACAAAGGATATCGCGGGTTCGCATGTGATAATAAGGACTGCCGACAAGGGCGCTCCCGACGAGGAGACGATTCTTGAAGCGGCACGGCTGGCGGCGTATCACTCCAAGGCGAGGAGCTCGTCGCAGGTCCCGGTCGATTACACGGCGGTAAAATTTGTAAAGAAGCCAGCGGGTGCAAAGCCGGGCATGGTTATTTTCACGAACAATAAAACCGTTTATGTAACGCCCGACGAGGAGCTGACGGACAGGCTTAAGCCAAAATCGACATAAAGCCATCGCGGCAAAGCAACGCTCGCAAAGAGCAACGCAAAGCCCACGCAGCAAAATTTTTCGCAACAAGCTCCCAAAGCGTAGTTGAGCGAAGCGAAACGGAGCTTTGGGAGCGCGGTAGGCGAACGTAGTTCGCCGGTGCGAAAAATTTTTTAAAATAAGGAGATACAAGATGAGGAAAGAATTAGCCAAGACATACGCTCCCAAGGAGTTTGAGGAGCGGATATATAAGGATTGGGAGGAAAAGGGGTATTTCCGCGCGGAAATTGATCCCAAAAAGAAGCCCTACACGATCGTAATGCCGCCGCCTAATATCACGGGGCAGCTGCATATGGGTCACGCGCTGGACTGCACGCTCCAGGATATACTTATTAGGTGGAGAAGAATGCAGGGGTATTCCGCGCTGTGGCTGCCCGGGACGGATCATGCGGCGCTCGCCACGGAGGCGAAGATAGTGGCGACCATGAAGGAGGAGGGCGTTACCAAGCAGCAGCTCGGGCGCGACGGCTTCCTGGAGCGCGCGTGGGCGTGGAACGACAAGTATGGCAACAGGATCAAGGAGCAGCAGAGGAAGATGGGCAGCTCCTGCGACTGGAGCAGATCGCGGTTTACAATGGACGAGGGCTGCTCGAGGGCTGTGCAGAAGGTCTTTATGGATCTGTACAACAAGGGGCTCGTATACCGTGGGGAGAGGATCATCAACTGGTGTCCGACCTGCAAGACGTCTATTTCGGATATTGAAACGGAATACGAGGAGCAGGACGGCTTCTTCTGGCATATAAATTACCCGATAGCGGACGGCAGCGGCTTTGTGGAGATAGCTACCACCCGTCCCGAAACGCTGCTCGGCGACAGCGCGGTCGCGGTAAACCCCAAGGACGAGCGCTACACCCATCTGGTGGGGAAAATGCTCAGGCTGCCGCTTACCGACAGGGAGATCCCCGTTGTGGCGGACGATTATGTGGATATGGAGTTCGGCACGGGCTGCGTTAAGATCACGCCCGCCCACGACCCCAACGACTACGAGGTAGGAAAGCGCCACGATCTGCCCGTGATACACATGATGAACGAGGACGCGACTATCGCGGAGGGTATCGGCGGCAAGTACGCGGGCATGGACAGGTACGAAGCCCGCAAGGCTATGGTAGCCGACCTGGAGGCGCAGGGGCTGCTGGTCAAGGTGGAGCCGCACACCCATAACGTCGGCTGCTGCCAGCGCTGCGGCACAACGGTCGAGCCTACCGCGTCATTACAGTGGTTCGTGGCGATGAAGGAGCTTGCGAAGCCCGCTATCGACGTTGTAAGGAGCGGCGAGCTGCGGTATGTTCCCAAGCGCTTTGAAAACGGTTATCTCTATTGGATGGAGAATATACGCGACTGGTGCATTTCCCGCCAGATATGGTGGGGGCACAGGATACCCGCGTTTTATTGCCAGAACAAGGAATGCGGTCACACCGAGATAACTCTCGATAATATTGACAAGTGCCCGAAGTGCGGCGCTCCCGTCGTACAGGACGAGGATACGCTGGACACCTGGTTCAGCTCTGCGCTGTGGCCGTTCTCAACGCTGGGCTGGCCCGAGAAAACTCCCGATTATGAGTATTTCTACCCCACCTCTACACTGGTCACGGGTTATGATATAATTCCGTTCTGGGTATCAAGAATGATCTTCTCGGGGCTGGAGCATACGGGCGAGAAGCCCTTCAAGGACGTGCTTATTCACGGTCTGGTGCGGGACGAGCTGGGACGCAAGATGTCCAAGTCGCTCGGAAACGGCGTTGATCCGCTGGATATTATTGACAAGTACGGCGCGGACGCGCTGCGGCTCACGCTGGTCACCGGCAACGCCCCGGGTAACGATATGCGCTGGTCGGAGACCAAGGTCACCAACTCCCGCAACTTCGCAAACAAGCTGTGGAACGCCTCGAGATATATTCTGATGAACCTGCCCGAGGATCTCGAGAGCGCGAAGCTGCCGGAAAATCTCCCCATAGAGGACAAGTGGGTGCTCAGCCTTTATAATGATATTGTCAGAAATATCACCTCGAATCTTGAGGAATACGAGCTGGGGATAGCGGTGCAGAATCTGGTGGATTTTATATGGGATATCTACTGCGACTGGTACATCGAGCTTACTAAGCCGAGAATTGCGGCGGGCGGAGAGACGGCGCTCGCGGCGCAGAACGTTCTGGTGTATGTAATGCAGGGAGTTCTCAAGCTGCTGCACCCGTTCATGCCGTTTATCACGGAGGAGATATGGCAGTCCATGCCCGTAAGCGAAAGCGAGAGCATTATGACCGCAAAGTGGTGCGAGTATGACGAGAGGCTGCATTTTGCGGAGGAGCAGGAGGAGTTCTCACGCATAGTCGCGGCGATAAGAGCGGTGCGCACTCAGCGCAACGAGCTGAACGTGCCGCCCTCCAAAAAGGTGACCATGCTGGTCGAAACGAAATTCACCAAGCTGTTCGGCGACTGCCGCGCGTTCTTTGAGAAGCTGGCGGGCGCGGGAGAGTTCAGCGTGAGCGAGAGCGCCGCGGATACCGAAGGAATGGTCACGGTAGTTACCGACAGCGCGAGAATATTCATGCCCATGGGCGAGCTTGTGGACAAGGAAAAGGAGCTCGCAAGGCTTGAAAAGGAGCGCAAGGCGGCTGAAAAGGATATAGAGTTTTTGTCAAAGAAGCTGAACAACGAGGGATTTCTTGCAAAGGCGCCCGCGCAGCAGATCGAGAATGAAAGGGCAAAGCTCGCAAAGGCACAGGAGAAGCTCGCGAAGATCAACGCTTCGGTCGAGAGCATGAAGTAAGGCGGAAAGGACGGTTTGATATGGACGATCTTAACAGAAGGTGGGAAGAGGCCTACCGCGCCAATCCTAAGGTTTATGAAAAAGAGGGCGAGGGACTGTTGGTCGCTTTCGCTCTGACCGAGGATACGGATTCGCTGTTTCCGCTTGTTCCCGAGGAACAATGGGCGATCGAGGGAATGACTATTGAAAACTGGATCATTTCTATGGTAAGCATTACGGAGGAGCGCGTTATCGGGCAGATGGAGTATCACGAAGCAATGAAAAGGCTGCGTCCGTATATTATCGCAAGTGTGGAAAACTGGGCGCTGATAAGAGGTATGACCCACAAGGAGATGGACGGGCTGTTTGATGGGCTGCCGCGGCAGTTGGTCTGATACGCACAACAGCCGGGCGATAAAAAGCGGCACTAAAAAAGTGCAGCATAAAGTCCGCGCAGTAAATTTTTCCGCAGTAGCGCAGTTTTGTGCAAATTTAGTTTGGCTGTTTATAGCATTTTGCGGCAGCTTGCGCAAAACGCAGAGTGAAAGCGCAGCGGAACGAAGTGGAGCGGAGCTTTTACGGGCGGGTCGCTCAAGCAACGTCCGCTAAGAACAGTGTAACGCCCACGCAGGAAAATTTTTTGCGAGAGCCTGACGCGGCGAACGGAGCGTAGCGGAGTGAGCCGTGGCGGGCGGGTCGCAAAAAATTTTTTTTAAATCAGGAGAATTTATGCAACATCTTACGCTTGTAGTTCTCGCGGCGGGTATGGGAACCCGCTTCGGGACAAGGATAAAGCAGCTTGAAAAGCTCGGACCGAGCGGGGAGCTGCTGGTGGATTATTCGATATACGACGCAATAAAGGCGGGCTTCGACAGGGTCGTGTTTATTATAAGGAAGGATATCGAGGAGCTTTTCAAGGAAACGATAGGCGACAGGATATCAAAGCAGATAGAGACGGAATATGTGTTCCAGTCGCCCGATACGCTGCCGGTGCGCGCGGGAGAGTTCCCCTCGCGGGAGCGCCCCTGGGGCACGGCGCATGCTCTGTATTGCTGCAGGGAGGTGCTGGACGGTCCGTTCGGTATAATAAACGCGGACGATTTTTACGGGCAAAGGTCCTTTAAGCTGTTGGCCGATTTTCTGCGGGCTCCCGACGCCAAGGGCTGCTCGGTGGATTTTCCCCTTAAAAATACCCTTTCGGAGAACGGAACGGTCAACCGCGGGATATGCAAAACCGACGCGTCGGGGCTGCTTAAAAGCGTGGAGGAGACCAAGGGCATAGCCCGCGGCGAGGACGGAGTGATACGCGGGAGCTATCGCGGAGAAGAGAGGATACTGTCGGAGGACGACACGGTGTCGATGAGTATGTGGGGCTTCGGAGCGGATTTTATGCCGGTTCTGGAAAAGAGGCTGGCGGCGTTTCTGGAGAGCCTTCCCGCGGGAGAGACGAAAGCGGAGCTTACCATCGCGGACGCGGTGGGCGCGGAAATAATACAGAACGGTTTTACGATGAGAGATATACCCACAAAGGATATGTGGTTCGGTATAACCTACGAAAGCGACGTGCGGCAGGCGCGCGCCGATCTTGAAAGGTATACCGCGCAGGGGCTTTATCCCGCCCCGATATGGAAATGATGAACGGATCCGCAGATAAATAAAAATTGTCCGCAGACAAGGAGAATTGTTATGATCATTGTGCCGATAGACAACCTTAAAGCCGGTATGATGCTGGCGAGAGATGTCAGCTCGACCTCCGCGAGAGAATACCGCATACTTCTCAAAAAGGGAACTATCCTTACGGGGGAGTCCATCTCCATGCTTCAGACCAGGGGAATAAAGACCGTCAAGGTCGTGGGGGCGGACGGAGACGACGATCTCGATGAGGATATGTCGGAGGATGAGCTTAAGAACGCGCATATTGAAAACGCGCTTTCGGAGCTTAACGATATCTTTGAATCAAGCGAGATACGCGAGCTGTCGCAGGACGCCGTTCAGAAGGTCGACAACATAGCGGACGATATCCTGGCAGACCTGAAAAATGATTCCTCATATCTGGGAAATCAGATGATAGCGCTCCATAACTACGACGACTACACCTATAATCACTGCCTGCGCGTAGCTATGCTGTCAACCAGCATCTGCTACGAGATGGAGTTGTCCCCCAGGGAAACCAAGGAGGTAATTATCTCCGCGCTGCTGCATGATATAGGTAAATCCAACATCGATCATGACATCATAATCAAGCCCGGAAAGCTTACCGACGAGGAGTTTGAGGAGATAAAGCGCCACCCCATAATCGGCTATGACGTTCTCAGAAACAGCGGATGCTACTCGCAGAATATTATGTCGGGAGTGCTGTTCCACCAGGAGAAATTCGACGGAACGGGTTACCCGCGCGGCATGAAGGGCTACCAGATACCTTTGATAGCGCGCATACTGGCGGTCGCGGACGTGTTCGACGCGCTGACATCAAACCGCCCCTACCGCAAGCCCTGGTCGGTTGCGGAAACCGAGGAATATTTGCTGGGGAGCTGTGCGACTCACTTCGATTTTGACGTTGTAGCGGCATTCCTGCGCGCATTCAACCCTTACCCCGTGGGCACTATGGTCTCTCTGTCGGACAATACCCATGGCGTGGTCATCTCCCACAATGTGAACGTTCTGCGTCCCGTTGTGCTGAATATGGGTGTGGATCATAACGGCAGGATCGTCGATCTATCCAATGATTTCCAATTCCTTTCGCTTATGATAACGGGAGTTTACACCGGCGATTACAGCAATTGATTACATATTCCGTGAGGCGCGGCGTTCCACTGTTGGCAGCGCTGCGCCACGTGATTTTCTGTACATTAAAACTTTTTATGAAAAAATCTGAAAAGTCAAGTGGTTAATGCAAAAAACGCCAATTCTACAAACTCGATAGAATTGGCGTTTTTTGTCTTTGATATTATGCACTATGCACAAAGCCTGTTTTTTCAACTAAAACAAGCGAAGATCGCTTTTTCTTTCATCAATGTATTCGTCCATCTCATACCAGTAGCTGCTGCCCATTCCGCGGTCGACTCTGAATTTATCGGCGATCTCCCTTATAACGCCCATATTATCGGCGGTGATCCGCCCGATCTCTCCGGCGAAATCCTCTCGCTCGCCCAGACGGTGGATAACATCGTTTACTGCGTTAAGCATATCGCCCTCGTCCCATATCCTGTTAAGCTCATCTTCTGTGAGTTTGATATGGTGTTCCTCGCCGTTAATGACACGCGATATGCAATCCGCCGATTCGGTTGCAGTTTCTTTTTCGGGCAAAGCCTCATTTACTGCTTCAAGCGCCCTTTCCAAAAGGTCTTTCTGAGCGTTAAGGAACGCCTGCCTTTCAAGCAGCTTTGCTCTATTTGCTTTCATTGCTCATTGTGATTCCTCCATAATTTTATTTCAAGCCCTATCAAGGCTTGCTGACTAATTAATTCTCCGAACTTTGTCGGAAAACAAAAAAAGAGCCTGTAAACTGCCTCTCAAAAAAGAGAGAAACAATTTACAGGCTCTAATGCTTGTGTATTTATAATATGTGCAATCTACACAGTTTAAACCGAGAAAATTTTGTTGCTAAAGGGTTCAAATCACCCAAAAATCTATATTGTACTTCTTCGAGGAAATAAAAAACGCAGCGTTATGCAAAGCATAATGCGATGACATATCTTCTCGGTCGGGAGAAGACACTCATAGGCATTCTGCATAATCTGAACAAAAATGTGCCGAAAAATTTTATAAGGGAGGGTTCAAGTCCATTTTCGTGTCGAAAATATCTGCGGAGCGTGAATCCTGTTTTTCAGAAGATTTATGCCCACAAGCGGCTTTGCAC
>CAZKJC010000072.1:0-10355 GCA_964552995.1 uncultured Ruminococcus sp. | reverse complement strand
TCAAATATACACTGAGCGATCTCCCTTTCAAAGCGGCGGAAATGCTCACCGATCTCAAAGTAGCCGTTCAGCGTTCCTCGCAGCGTGTCCTCCGAAAACAGCGCCGCCGTCCACGAATAAAAACGTATCCCGAAGCTGCGGGTCTTATCCGTAGCCTGAAACGGCTTGTCGCCGACGCCGCAGAAAAACACGGTATTTTTGTCAATATCAAATATAATGTCCGCGCACAGGTCGGGTATGATCAGACCGCCGTCCATCCCCTCTCCGGTCCAGAAGCAGCGCACATACGGCTTGAGCGCTTCGCACGGCTCATACTCCCTATATCCTAGTCCAAACGGACAAGCGACCATCGGGGTAAGCTCTGCCGCCAAATCAGCATAGATCATTTTATTTTTCCTCGATCCTCGGAGAGGTATTCTCAACGATTACCCAGCTTCCGTTTTCTTCAATAAGATAAAAATACTGCTCCGTATATCCGTCGTCAATAAATGTCTTTGTGTGGTCGTATTCGATATAATATTTTGCCTTGACCGCGGCGAAATGACTTGAAAGAAGCTCCTCAGACCAACCGCGTTCCCGCGCGAGGTCGCTGTTCATAGCCCAAAACAAATCAACGATCTCATTGTCCCTCATCATGTTCACCTCCGCTTAATAATAAACTTCCCGTTTTAACGCGGGGGTCGCATAATAGCCGCAAAAAATCCCCGATAAATCGGGGTTTCTTGATTTTATACAGCTTTTTATAAGTGCTTTGTCGGTTTTGTCGCCGCCTTTATCTCCATTATCCCCGTTTCGGGGTAAAAGAACACAGTTCTTCCGTAGTCAAGACCAGTGTCCTCGGCAACTATGGGTATCCTCAATGAATTCAAAACAGCCTTCACTGCCTGAACATTGCGGTCGCCTATGTTGAATTTATCGCTGGAGGTAGCAAACATTACCGCTCCTCCCGCGATCTTTGCTTTCATTCGTCCTCTGTTCGCGCCCATAAGGGACATCTTCTGTACCAGAAGCGGTATAGCCGTGTCCGCAAATCTCATGGGCGTGGTTGCCGCGTTAGACATTCCCGAGCTGTCGGGAAGCATTATGTGCGAAAGTCCGCCGACCCCCGCTACGCTGTCCATTAAACATATTCCGACGCAAGACCCCAAAGCATATGTAACCAGAACATCGGGCGCCCTGCACGCATTTAAGTCGGATATTCCGATAGTTATGTTACTCATTAAAATACACCGAGCTTCTTCATTAAAGTGTCAAGGGATTCCATTTCAGGAATAAGTATTATGTTGGACTTGATGTCCACATTGTCGATTACAAAACCGTCGTCGATAAACAGAACCGTATCGCCGACCTCCGCGAACTCAACCAGCATAACGTTAAGTATCGCGCCGAGCATGTCCACATTCATTGACGGAACAGCCATGTTCATGGAAAGTCCGGTCAGCTCCGACAGAGCGTTCAGGTACGAACCCGCCATGATATTTCCTATTTCCAGGATCGTGGAGCGCTCTGTTTCATCAAGAGTATGGAAATTAACGTCGTTCTTCTGCAAAAATGTGTTTAGAACCACATTTGCAAAGCTCTCCTGGAGCAGGAACATCATCATTCCCTTAATATCTCCGTCAAGCGGGACAAGGATACCGGTGATCAGCTTCTCAGCGCCGCCCAGCTCGTCGATGACCTGCTGATACTCCAGCACGCGCACATCGGGAACTCTCATCTGGATAGGTTTTTCGAGCATCGCCGAAAGCGAATTCGCAGCGCTGCTTGAGCCGATATTACCCAGCTCCTTCATGCAGTCGATCGCTATCGGTGAAAGATTGCTTAAGTCATGAACCATATTGATTTCTCCGTTTATCTCAGGTTGTTGGCTATGTTGGCAAACTCATCCGCCGTCGTAACGACTCGTGAGCTTATCTGATACGCTCTTTGCGTTTCGATCAGCTTTACCATCATATCCGCAAGGTCTACATTGGAGGCTATCAGGCTGCCCTGAAGCTTATCCATATTTTCATTGGCGGTGGGAATACCGCTTCTTTCGGTAGCCATATAGCGGTTCGTGCCGATCGCCTCTATCCCGTAGGGGTTCTCGAACTCAAATACGCCCACCATTCTCGCGAGCTCCGCATAATCGGGAGTCGTATCGGTCTCATCAAAGGGAACAACGATCCTGTTTCCCTCGTAATCCAGCACAAACTCTCCCGAGCTGCTTACCAGATTCCAGTTTCCGTCCTCCATCTGAGTTATCGCAAAGGCGCCGTCGCGGGTGTAGTTTACGTTGCCCCAGCGATCCTGCACCGCGAAGAATCCCTCGCCCGCTATCGCGAAGTCAAGAGGACGCTCCGTGTTGTAAAACATACTCTCCGAGAACATCAGGTCGGTTTTCTGCACATAAGCGCCGTGACCCGTCTGCCATTCCGGCTCGGTAGCGCGCTGAACGGAATACAGGGTATCCGCGAAGGTGGGGCGGATCGTCTGAAAGCCGTATGTGTTGATGTTCGCCATATCGTTGGCATATACGCTCAGCGCCTGTGCCTGGGCGATAAGCGCGGTTTTACCGGTATGAAACGCTATATTCATTATGTACCTCTTAAAAGCTTAAATTAGCCGTTATTTATTTTGCACAGCGAAGCCGCGCGCTGATTCATGGAATCGCAGAGCTGGAAGATCGTGCTGTTCGCCTCGAAAAGTCTCTGCGTGTTCATCAGCATTGTCAGCTCGTAGTTAAGATCGACATTGGAGCGCTCCAGCGCGCCCTGGATAATATCAAACTGCAAGTCCTCGGGAACGTCCCCCGCCTCTACCGCGGTAAACATATTCGCGCCGAATTTCTCGGTGGTCGCGTCGGGGTTTATGTAAGAGAGCAGCAGTCTGTCCACAAGCTGTCCGTCCTGGTATATCCTGCCGTCAACGTCGATAACGAAATCCTTGTTCCCAAGATATATCTCGCCGTTCTCGCCGAGTATCCTGCCCGAATTCGACAGGCAGAGGTAACCCTCGCCGTCGAGCTCCCACGCGCCGTTGCGCGTAAGCATCGTCTCACCGTTGTAGCCCGCGATATTGAAGTACACATCGCCGTTTATAGCCACGTCAAAGGGAGATTCGGTATATTGCAGCGGACCCTGCTCCAGATCGGTATAGGAGTCGTCCACATATCTGTGCGCGAACGTGCCGGAAAGCTCCGAGCGGTGCTTTACAAGTATCATCTGCTCGTCAAAGCGCCTAGTTATCAGCGTGTCCCGCTTATAGCCGTTGGTCATCGCGTTCGTAAGGTTGTTTCCTATGCAGTCGAGGTTGCGCTGATTAAGGATCATTCCGTTACAAGCGTAGTAAAAGCCTCTGTTCATGTGTTCCTCCGTTCCGTATTACTTCATATAAGGCTCAAGCGCCGCCTTTAAAGCAAGCGTGGCCTTTGCGTTTATCTGACACACGCGGCTCTCGGATACACCGAGCGCTTTCGCGATGTCGGAATATTTCATATTCTTATAATAGTACAGCGTGATCACCTGCCGCTCCTTTTCCTTGAGCTGCCCTATCGCCTCGGCGATAACGCGGTTCATTTCGTCGCGCATTATCCGCGAATCGGTAGGCGCGGCGTCCGACGGCTCGCTGAAATTATCCTCGTACAAAAGCTCCTCAAACGACAGCGTAACGCTGCACGCGGACTCCGCCATATATTTAAGCAGCTTTTCCTCGGACAAGCCCATATGCTCCGCCAGCTCCTCGGTGGTAGGCATCCTATTATATAAATTATACAACGAACTGTACGCTTTGTCAAGTGTTTTGGCAAATTTTCTTATTTGCCGCGGAATCCAGTCCTGTTTTCGGATATAATCAATGATCGCGCCGCGTATTTTAAGCGAGGCAAACGTCTCGAATTTCGCGCCCTTTGTCGGGTCGAAAAGCTCTATCGCGTCCATAAGCGCGAGGACGCCCTCGTTCACAACGTCGTCCACATCGCCGTACTTGAGGTACATATTCCTGAGGGACATAGCGGTAGCACGGACAAGCCCCATGTTTTTCAGTACGATTTCATTGCGCAGAACGATATTCCCGCTCTGCTGATACTCTGCAATCTGTGCTGCAACATTTTGCTCCATTGCACGTCCCTCTCTGTATATTCTCTGCCGTAAAATACAAATAGTTATCGTTTTTAGGGGATTTTGCCGCTATTTTGTCTGTTCAAGTCCGTCGCGAAGGTTGATTTGCATATTTGACTATACCCGAGCTATTCCGTCATATGCCCGCGAAAACCCGCAGGCTTCGACAACTTCCAGTATAATCCCGCCGGAAATTACATCGGGTATATTATCCCGTCATTGACCGCGCATTCAGCGAAATGTTGCCTATCGCCTGTATCTGCGCCGTTGAGTCTATCTCGCTGTATGACAATATTGTCAGATTCTGGATAAACTGGTCGGTGAGCTTTTTGAAGTAAATTCTCACCACGGGAGAGGTAAGGATTATAACTGTCGGTATAACGTCCTTGATCTTATCTATTTCGTCATTGGTAACGCTCACAATATGCTGTATCATGTCGGGAGCCATCGCAAGATAGGAGCCCTGGTCGTTTTTCTTGACGGAGCTTACTATCATATCCTCGATCTGAGTGTCCAGCGTTATCACGCGCAGAGAGTTCGCCTCGGCAAAGCGGTGTGTGATGGTGCGCTTAAGCGACTGCCGCACATACTCGGTGATTATATCCACGTCCTTCAGCGCGTTGGTGTGATCGCCGATGGTCTCGAGAATGGTTTCCATATCTCTGATGGGGATACCCTCTTTGAGCAGATTGGCCAATACTTTCTGTAAATATCCGACAGAAATTACCTTGGGGACTAAATCGTCGACAACGATCGGGTTGGTTTTCTTTACATTTTCCACCATCGTGTTGACGTCCTGCCTGGAGAGCAGCTCGTGCGCGTAGCGCTTCATGATCTCCGACCAGTGGGTTATCATTACGGAAACGGGGTCTATCAGCGTGTATCCCGCCACGTCCGCCATGATCTTCTTGTCCTCGCTTATCCACTTTGCGGGCAGACCGAACGCTGGCTCCACTGTTTCGATGCCCTCCACCTCGGCTGTCACCTCGCCGCTGTCCAGCGCGAGATAGTGGTCGACAAGAATTTCGCCGCGCGCGACCTCCTCGCCGCGTATCTTTATAATGTACAGATTCGGGTTGATCTCGGGGTTATCCGTCATTCTTACCGACGGGATGACCATACCCATATCCATAGCGAACTGTTTTCGGAAGATGACGACGCGCTCTATGAAGTTGCCGCCGCTCTTCTCGTCTACCAGCCTCAGCAGGCTGTATCCGAATTCCATCTCTATCGGCTCGACGTTAAGTATCTTGAATACGTTGTCGATATCGCGGTAGTAGTCGTTGTCGGCGGGAATTTTTTCAAGCTCCTGCTGCTCCGCCTTGGCTCGCGCGGCGAGCTCCAGCTCCGCCATCTTCTTTTTGTTGCGGTTGAGCAGAACAGCTCCCACAATAAGAATAACGCCGAGGAAAAACAGAACTACCGTCGGGAATCCCGGAATGACCATCATAACCAGCACAACGATGCCCGCGATAAGCATAACAAAGGGCTGCGCGGTGAACTGGGACTTGATGTCGTTGATAAGGCTGTCCTCGCTCGCGGCACGGGTAACGATCATACCGGTCGCAACGGAGATCAGCAGCGCGGGTATCTGCGAGCACAGACCGTCGCCGACCGTTGCCAGGGAGTAGGTGTTCATTATCGTGCCGAAATCACCCGAGCCGCGCACCATACCGATGATAACACCGCCGATAAGGTTTACGAGCGTGGTGATGATGGACATTATCGCGTCGCCCTTTACAAACTTCGTAGCACCGTCCATGGAGCCGTAGAAGTCAGCTTCGCGCTGTATATTGGAACGGCGCTTTTTCGCCTGCTCCTCGTTTATCAGACCCGAGTTGAGGTCCGCGTCGATAGCCATCTGCTTACCGGGCATAGCGTCCAGCGTAAATCTTGCCGCTACCTCCGACACACGCTCCGAGCCCTTGGTGATAACGATAAAGTTTACCAGTACTATGATAATGAAGATGAGGAATCCGACGATCGCGTCGCCCCCCATAACGAAGTTACCGAAGGCTCGTATTACCTCGCCCGCGTAGCCGCTCGAAAGAATGCCTCTCGTCGTGGAAACGTTCAGCGACAGTCGCAGAACGGTCGTGATAAGCAGCACCGTCGGGAATACCGAGAACTCAAGAGCTTCTTTTATGAACATTGTCATGACCAGAATTATCAGCGACAGCGCTATATTCAGCATTATCATGAAGTCCAGCAGCCATGACGGGAGCGGAATAATAATCGCAATAACTATAAAGATGATAAAAAGTACCATCGAGTTGCTTAATATCTTGCGTACTATATTGATCCCTCCCCTTTCCGTAATATTTTGTCGTTATTTAACGATCCGTATTGAAATTTACCTTTTTTACGCGTGCAGCGACTTGTTTTTCTCCCTGTATACCACGGTCAGCACCTCAGCCACCGCGTCGTACAGCTCGAACGGTATCTCTCTACCAAGGTCGACCTGCGCGTAGAGCGCTCTTGCCAGCGGCGGATTCTCCATGACATACACGTCATGCTCCTCCGCTATGGCAACTATCCTTAGCGCGATCAGATCCTTTCCCTTTGCTATGACCTGCGGCGCCTTGTTCTTGTCCTGGTCGTATCTCAGCGCCACCGCATAGTGCGTAGGGTTACGGACTACAACGTCCGCCGAGGGGACCTCCTGCATCATTCGCGACTGCGCCATCTGCTGCTGCCGCTGCTTGATCTTGCTTTTGACCTGCGGGTCGCCCTCCATCTGCTTGAACTCCTCTTTTACCTCCTGCTTGGACATTTTGAGCTTTTTCTCAAACTGCCACCACTGGAAAAGGAAGTCCCCCGCTGCCACAAACACCAGCATAATACAGATCAGCATTACCATATCGAAAACGCTGGAAGCCGCGTATGCGATACCCTGCATCGTCCCCGCGTCCATAAGCGCGAGAAATATCGGCATTCGGGCGCTTATTTCATTATATATAATAACGGATATGACGATGACCTCTATAAGCCCCTTTAAAATTCCCACTATCGCCTGGGCGGAGAACATTTTCTTGATCCCCTCCAGGGGGTTCAGTCGTGAGAATTTGGGCTTCATGGCTTTCATGGTGAACAATCCGCGGGTCTGCGCGACCGTGGGGATAATTCCCAGCAGCATCGCTACCGCGCATATCGGACCGACAACGATAACGACAAGCGTGATCATATCCACGACGATCTCCATTATGTTGTCCTGCGACACCTGAAAGCTGCCTATCCGCTCGTATACTCTCTGCATAAACGAAAGCAGATTTTCAAACATAAATCCCGCCAGCAGTCTTGCCGCGAAGAATATACCCAGAATGGAGGCTGCGGTAACTATCTCCTTGCTTTGAAGAACGTTGCCCTCCTTGCGCTGATCGCGGCGCTTTTTCGGGGTGGCTTTTTCGGTTTTTTCCTCGCCTGCCATACAAACAAACCCCTTTTACTGCCGCGACATCGAACCTCGCAGCTATCCGAACTGCTCCACTATCCCGTTGAGATTAGCGAACATTATTCCCATTATTTTCTCCATGAACTCCGCGACAACGCCGCAGGAAGCCGCCAGCACCACGAAGCCCACCATCATTTTTATCTGAATGTTAAGCACAAAAACGTGGATATTCGGCACAGCCTTCATCAGTACGCCCACACAGAACTCCGTTACCAGCGACGCGGCGATTATCGGCATCGCGAGCTTAAGCGCCAGCGTGAGCACTGTCTCGAAGTAGGTTATGAGGATATAGGCTATATTTATATTGAAGCTGTCAAAGCCCAGCGGTATCGTTTCAAATGAGTAAGCAAACAGCCGGATATAGCTCAGATGCCCTCCCACAGCGAAGAAATACAGCATAAACCAGTAGTTGTAGTACTGCGACGTAACGCCCGCGTTTCCGAAGGTCGGGTCGTAGCTTTTCGCCATTGACAGACCGAGCTGCATGTCCGAGACCTCGCCCGCCATACCGAACACCTGGAGCATAAGATTCACATAAAATCCCAGCACCGCCCCGACCAGCAGCTCCTTTGCGATATCAAACACAAAGGGAAGCAGCCCCGCGGGCATCGTATATTCAAATCCCCCCGCCGCCGTCATAACCAGCGCCATCAGCAGAGAACCGCCTACCTTGATGTAATTCGGCACTCCCGCGCGGGAAAATATCGGATTAAAGGTGAAAATACCGCTTACGCGGAACGCCACCATTAAATAAACTATGAAGTTTGTCTGTACGACATTCCATATTTCCGACACGTTATTTTCCTCAAGTTATCGGTATCTGCGCCATCTTCTCAAAAATGAAGTTGACGAAATCAATGCACTCCTGTATCATCCAGGGCGCGAGAAAGAACAGGGTCAGCCCTACCGCCACCGCCTTGGGCGCGAAGGATATCGTCTGTTCGTGTATCTGGGTAGCCGCCTGGAGAATGGCGATCACCAGTCCCACTATCATTGCCACCAGAAGCACGGGCAGCGCCAGCTTGAACGCCAGCATGACCGCCTCGCGGAATATATCAAGAACAATATCCGTTGTCATAAAGCCTCTCCTTTTGATCGTTCCTCAGCAACGCTACCAGTTGTAGCTGGAAACCACCGAACCTATCAGCAGATTCCAGCCGTCCGCCAGCACGAAGATCAGTATCTTGAACGGCATTGAGATCATCGCGGGCGGCAGCATCATCATACCCATACTCATAAGAGTACTGCCCACAACGAGGTCAATTATCAAAAACGGTATAAATATCAGAAATCCCATCTGGAACGCGCGCTTAAGCTCGCTTATCATAAAGGACGGGATAATTACCGTCAGCGGCAGCTCCGTTTCGATGTACTCCTCGGTGTAGCCGCCCTCCGGCTCCTCCAGCTGCGACAGGTCTATAAAGAACATTATGTCGTCGTTGGTGGTCTGATTTAACATAAAGCGCTTTAAGGGAACGCTCGCGGCGTTCAGCGCCTCCTCCGTGGTCAGCTCCTCATTGGCATAGGGCTGATACGCTATCTCGTTAATCTCCGAAAAAACCGGTGCCATTATAAATAATGTAAGAAACAGCGCCATTCCGGTAATGACCATATTCGGCGGCGTGTTCTGCGTCTGCATTGCCGTCCTTAAAAAGCTCAGCACGATAACGATGCGCGTAAAGCAGGTCATCATTATCAGCAGCGACGGCAGAAGCGCGATCAGCGTCAGCAGTATGATAACTTCCAGCGGCTGCGAAGCGTCCACGCCTATTACCTGCTGCAATATCGACGCCGTAGGGCTGTCGCCCACGTTTTCGGGATCGGTATCAAGATACTCGGGGAGCTGCTCCCCGGTCTCCGACGCGCTCTGGGAATTTGCCGGCTCATCGGGCTGTGAATTTCCCGCCGCGTAGGCTTGCAGGCTGAAAAACATTATTGTCAGAAAAACCGTCAAGAAAAGCGACAAGGCAAACTTCAGGACAAGCTTTTTATCCGCTTCAAGCAAACGTTTTACCAAAACTGTCCCTCCCGTTACTTCTTCTTGTTCATCATATTTCCGAGAACGATCTTGAAGCTCTCGCCAAAGGACGGATTTCCTCCCTCGGGAGGTCTTGTAAGCTCCTCCTCCGACTGCTCAAGCTCGCATATCTTCTCGGTATGGCTCGACGTAACACCAAGCACCATGCACTTACCGCACACGCTCACCAGCAGCAGCATCTTGTCCGGACCGAGATTGATCCTTTCAAGTATCTTCATGTTTTTACTGTCGGATAGCGCAACGCGGTTATTGAACCTTTTCATTATCCAGAACAGCAGAAACACCAGCGCCAGAACGCCGAGCAGCGCCATTATCATCTGGAAATATTCCACTGTTTTCTCCCTTCATGCCATCAAGCCGCGCCTTGAGAATTTTCCAAAGGGCTTGCCGGAAATTTGTTTGTAAGGATCATTTTGGATATGAAAAACATCAAAAGGCGGGATTGTTTTCCCCCGCCTTGAGATATTTGGGTAGATCAGCCGAGGACTTTTTTAACGGTCTGAAGGATTCTGTCGGGCTTGAAGGGCTTAACGATGAAATCCAGAGCGCCCAGCTTGATAGCCTCAACGACCATCGCTTCCTGTCCCATAGCGGAACACATAACGACCTTAGCCATAGGATCGCTGCCCTTGATATCCTTAAGCGCCTCGATACCTGTCTTGTTCGGCATGGTTATGTCCATGATGACGAGATCGGGCTTCTCCGCTGCGTAAACATCGCAGGCAATAGAGCCGTCAGCAGCCTCAATAATATTGGTGTAGACGTTTTT
>CAZKJC010000071.1:0-10382 GCA_964552995.1 uncultured Ruminococcus sp. | reverse complement strand
TTTATATACGGGCTGAGGCACTGTTATCCCAGAGCCGTTTTCCCGTTTTTGGGAATTTTCGGCGGCTCTGCACGGCATTATCGGCAATTTCCCTGTATTTTTCGGATTTTCCGATCCGAGAAAAAATCAAGAAAATTTTTAAAAATTTTTTTCAAAAAAATGCAACTTTTCCCTTATATAAATTGTCTTATTATATGAGGGAGGAATTCGATCCGGAAAAATTTCCGGACAGGATTTGATTCGTCTTAATATTGATACCCGCAGACGGCGGGTATCGGAGATGGGAGGAAATTATGAACATCATGAAAAAGATCACGGCGGCTGTTGTGAGCGCTGCGGAGGTACTTACCGTCTGCACGTTCGCAACGGGACTTTCGGCTGCCGCGGCGACAGCGTCAATAAGCCCCGATACGATTGCCGTGGGCGAGAATCACAGCCTTGTCATCAAAAGCGACAAGACCCTCTGGGCTGCGGGAGATAACTCCTACGGTCAGCTCGGCGTTAATACCGTTGAGGAATCCGGCAGCATAAAGGTTATGAACAACGTAGTTTACGCGGAGGCTAACGATAATGTCAGCTTCGCTATCGACGCTAACGGAACGCTCTACGGCTGGGGCGACAACTCCGAGGGACAGGTCTCCGCGTCGCAGTCAAGATATACGATCGACCAGCCGCTTAAGCTGATGGACGACGTTGTGGCGGTCAGCGCGGGAGATACCCACACATTGGCGCTGAAATCCGACGGTACCGTTTACGGCTGGGGCAGCAACAGCTACGGCGAGCTTGGCAGCTCCTCGGGATACAGCCGCAACTCCGCCGCGGTGATAATGACCGACGTAGCGGACATAGCCGCGGGCGACGGATTCTCGCTTTTCGTTACCAATAAAGGCGAGCTTTACGTCTGCGGAAATAACGAAAACGGTCAGCTCGGCAACAATACATACCGCTCCGTGACCACTCCCACGGTCTCCGTTTCAAGCGGAGTAAGCAGAGTAGACGCGGGCAACAGTCACAGCATTATACTCAAAACCGACGGCACGGTATGGACGGCGGGTCTTAACGACTGCGGTCAGCTCGGCAACGGCAGTGAAAACACCTCCAACTCTTTCGTTTCCGCAAAGGTCTCCAACGCTGTCGAGGTATTTGCTGGCGGAAGCTCCTCGGGCGCGCTCAACGGCTCCGGCGATGTTTACGCGTGGGGCGCGAACGATAACGGTCAGCTTCAGAACAGCCGCGACGCCAATCTCAGCTCTCCCGCGTCGGTCGCTTCGGGAGCAGCTTCGATAGCCTTCGGCGAGCATCACTCGCTTCTGCTCAAGACAAGCGGCGCGGTAGCTTCCGCGGGTATCGGCGCTTACGGCGAGCTGTTCTCCGAGCCCGTTGCTTCCGCCTCCAGCCCCTCAAGAGTTCTGAGAGATGTGGTAAGCTATTCGGCGGGTACCGATCACGCGGCGGCTGTCGACAATGACGGCAGGCTCTACACCTGGGGCAACAACGACCGCGGTCAGCTCGGTCTGGGAGATACCTCCTCGCGCAGCAAGCCTACCCAGGTCAAATTTAATCGTTATGCCGTACAGGTATGGTGCGGAAACAAGATCACCTTTGTACTGACGGACGACAACGATATATACGCTTTCGGCGATAATTCCGCCGGTCTGCTCGGTATTAACGCGAGAAAAACTACCGTGACCGCTCCCACGCTGGTTGACGATCTTTCCGGATACAAGGATATCAAGATATATCCCTCCGACGGCTACTGCATGGCGCTGTTAGGCGGCACAGTGTACGGCTGGGGAAGAAACGCATCCTCTAAAATGCTCGATCTGCCGAGAACAGTAAACTCGCCTACGGAAGTTGACGGCGCACCCTCCGGCTTGTCAAAGCTGGCGGTCGGAAATAACCATGTTCTCGCACTGGATAACGGCGGAAACGTATGGGTATGGGGCTCCAACAGCTCGGGACAGCTCGGCGTTGACAGCGGCTCTGTCGTAGACGAACCGGAGCAGCTCACGATCGTTAACAGAAAGGGCGAAACGGTTGCCGACGGCTTTACCGATATCGCCGCGGCTGAATATCACTCTATGGTATTGTCCACAGACGGCAAGGTATGGGTATTCGGCTCAAACGGCGACGGTCAGCTTGGTACGGACAGCGGCAGGATCAAAACTCCCACCTCCGTATTCTCCGGCGGCGACTATGTTTTTGCGGGAAAATCCGCGTGCGCGGTCATTTCCGGCGGCGAGGTTTATTTCAGCGGCAACAACAAGGGCGGCGCTCTCGGTGATGGTACTACCAAAAACAGATCGGAGTTTTCAAAAGTGACCGGCAAGGACGTTGACCTTGTAAGTATCGGCGACGGCTTCGGCGGATATATAAACTACGATTTTGATCTTATGTGCTGGGGCAGCAATACCTTCGGACAGGTCGGTTCGGGCGCGAGTGCAAGCGGCAACGCTCCCAAGACTGTCGTATCCAACGGTCTCACACTGTCTGTAAAGCAGCCCGAGGGCATCACGCTCAATAAGACCGAGGTCACGGTAAAGCCCAAGGCAACAACTCAGCTCTCCGCGACTATCACACCCTCCGACGCGGCAGCGACGGCGATAAGCTGGAGCAGCTCCAACACAAAGGTAGCGACGGTTACCGCGACCGGCTCCGTAAAGGGCGTTGCAAACGGTACGGCTACCATTACGGCGAAAACCGCGAACGGTCTTACCGCTACCTGCAAGGTAACGGTAGCTACCGTAGTAAGCAGCTTCTCCGTAACTCCCTCCAAGACCAAAACGCTCAATATCGGTCAGAGCTTCACCTTCACGACCAAGATATATCCCGCTGACGCGAGCGACAAGACCCTGCTGTATGAGTCCTCGGACACCGACGTCGCTAAGGTCACGGCAGGCGGCAAGGTCACTGCGGTCTCCGCGGGCAGCGCGGTCATCACCGTAACGGCAAAGTCCAACCCCTCCAAGGTAAAGAAAGTGACGGTGAACGTAAGACCCGCCAAGGTGGTCATCTCCTCACGTAAAGCTGCCGCCAACGGAGTAACTCTCAAGTGGAAGGATTCCGAGGGCGCGGAGGGCTACGAGGTATACCGCAAGGTGTACGGAAGCAGCAGTACCGCGAAGAGCATCGCCGATGTGGACGATGATACCCAATACACCGACGGTACCGCCAAGAAGGGCACAAAATACATTTACAGCGTAAAGGCATACACGGTCGTAAACGGCAAGAAGATATACTCCTCCGCTTCCAAGCAGTATGCTATCACCGGCAAATGATAAGTTAAATTAAAATCAGACGGCTGTCCGATACGGGCAGCCGTTTTATTTTGCATAGCTTCGGGAAATTGAAAATTCTTTTATTGCTATTGACTTATTGTGAAATATATAGTATAATTTAGACAAAAGATCGCACTATTTTGTGGATTTATATAAGGAGTGTGCATATGAAAAATATTACAGAGCAGCTTATCTTATCGCTTGCGCCGAATCCCGCCGCCGCTTCAAACGGAAAAAAGATATCGAAGAGCGGCGGATTTCAGAAGCTGTACCGTTCGTCGGACGACTCGTTTTTTATGGGAGAATGCAAGGGCAGCGGCAAAAATCCCTACATAACCTCGGCGGACTATATCGACCCCGAGCACCCCGTGTTCCGCTGCACCTGCCCGTCGCGGCAGTTTCCCTGCAAGCATTCGCTGGGGCTGATGTATGAAATGATGTCGGACAAGAGCTTTGAGCCCTGCGAGATACCCGAGGATATACAACGCAAGCGCGGTAAGATCGCGGCGAAGTCCGCGCCCGCCAAAGCCCCCGAGGATATGACCCCCGAGGAGCAGGCAAAGGCGGAAAAGAAAAAAGCCGCCGCGGCGCGTTCGGCGAAAAACGCGAAAACCAAGAAGCTGCAAAAGCAGCTTGAGGGTCTGGAACTGGCTGAAAAGGCGGTAAAGGAGCTTATTTCGGCGGGACTGGGCACAATGGGCGGAGCGTCGCTGCCTACCTATCAGCAGCTTTCAAAGCAGCTCGGCGACTATTATCTCAACGGTCCGCAGCGGCTGCTGAACCGACTGATAATCGAGATCACCGCGTTTCAGAAGGATAACCTCGAATCGCACTACGACAACGCGATAGATACCCTTGAAAAGCTGTATACACTCATCAAAAAATCGCGGCAGTATATCAATGAGAAGATCGACGGCGGCGACGTTTCCAACGACGACACGGTTCTCTATGAGGAGCTCGGCGGAAACTGGAAGCTCTCCGAGCTTGAAGCCATCGGGAAGTGCAAAAAGAACGCGCGGCTGGCGCAGCTTTCTTTCTGGGTGACCTTTGACGAGGCTCGCAAGGAATATATCGACACCGGCGCGTGGTGCGATCTGGACAGCGGCGAGATATATCTTACCAAAAATTTCCGCCCGCTGAAATCTCTTAAATATGTAAGAGCGGACGATTCTATCTTCGGCGCGGCGGAGGTCCCTTCAATGGCGATCTACCCCGCCGACGGGAACACCCGCGTCCGCTGGGACGGCGCGGCGATACGGGAGCTGACCGACGAGGATTTCGCGCAGATGCGCTCGCTCGCGGTAAAGTCCATCGCCGCGGAAGCCAAGGGTATCAAGAACACTCTGAAAAACGCCATGGCTAACCCGATAGTCTACAAGCTGACGGCATTCGCGAAGATAGGGAAAACTCCCGACGGAACGGTAATGAGGGACGAAAACGGCGGCAGCATACTGCTGGAGGATTTCCCCGAGCTTGAGGGCACGGTGGAAAGGCTGGAGATACTTCCCGACGCAAGGCTGTTTGAAAAGGGCGTAATGCTCTGCGGGTACTGGTACAGCGCGGAAAAACGCCGCCTGTGCGCCCAGCCGCTTTGCATTATTCCCGACGGCGAAAATAACGTTATAAGATTGTTGTATTAAAATGTAGAATATTGTTTGGCGCAGAAAGCCGACATAAACGTACCGCCCACGCAGGAAAATTTTCCGCGGGAGCGCAGTTTTGCGCAAGCTATGTTTGGCTGCTTCCGATATTAGGTAGCAGTGTGCGCAAAACGCATGGTGAAAACGGAGCGCAGCGGAGTTTTTGCGGACGGGTCGCGGAAAATTTTTTGAAATAAGTGAGGATCGGATATGGATATTGCTCCTGTTTATGAATTAAAAGCCCGCCTTCGTGCGGCAGCTATCGCGGGAACCAACCTGCTTTCGGAGGATTTCCGCCTTAAAAAGGCGGCGGAGGGCTTTGCGCCGCTGGCTAAGGCTTCTCCCGTATTCGCTAAGATAAATGAGATGACGGCAAAGCTGATAAGCGACGGCTCGCCGGAAAATCTGCTGGACACAATAACGCTCGTGGACGCGGTGATTACTACCCTCGGCATGGTCGACGTGCAGGGCGAGCCGGAGGATATACCCGCCGCAGGGATCGGCACGGCGATAGTGAACGCTCCCTATTCGCAGCTTTCCGTGATACTTTCGGCGCTCACGGAATCGGGCGGCGGTCAGTACAACACCTTTTTGCAGGTAAAGGCAGATCACCCCGAGCTGCTGAACGATTACCGCGTAAAGCCCGCGCTGGTAAAGGGCTTGGGCGCGTCCTACTCCGAGCTTGCGGACGAGGTGGCGAAAACGATCGGTGAGATGGGAGCGGAAATGATCCCGCTGCTGAAAAGGAACTTTGATCCCAAGGGCGGCAAGGAAATGTCGCGCCGCGTTTGCGTTATCGAGAAATTAGCCGGCGCGGAGGAAAACGATTTTTATTTTGAGCAGATAGAAAACGCGGAAAAGGACGTGCGCAAAATGCTGGTGTACGCCCTGCGGCATGACGAGAATAATATCGACAGGCTTGTCGGGCTCGCCAAAACCGAAAAGGGCAAGGCAAAGGACGCGGCATATACCGCCCTCGCGAAATTCAAAAGCGAAAAAGCCGCCGAGCCTTTTCGCGAGCTTGCGAAGAAAAAGCCCGAAAAGACACTGGAATATTTGCAGAATGTTTCGGGAGAATGGCAGAGCGAGCTTGCCGCGGAGACGATAACAAGGCTGCTTGTAAACGAGGACGGCAAGGCGATCGCCATCAATGAAGCGCTTGCTCCCACCAAAAAATCCCAATTCGGAATGCTGCATCAGATGTGCGCCATTACCGGAAAGACGGGCAGCGCCATTGAGGAGATTTACCGCAATATCAAACCCGCCTTTGAAAAGGATATCAAGACCTGCTCGCGCTGGCTGGGCAATACTATACTTATGACAAACGACGAGGGTATGAGGAAGCTCGCGGTGGAGCTTAACTCCGACCCGAAAATGAAAAATTCGTTTGTGTATGCCGAGGCGATAACGCGGCTGACGGGCGCGGAGGACTGCTCAAAGTGGATAAAGGAGCAGGTGAAGCGCAACAAGGAGGAGTTGATAATGATACGCAACTCACGGTTCAGCGCCGATCTGGCTGAGGTCATGGAAATTATCGAGTTCAATGACGGGAAATATAAGCTGGTGTCGCGGTCGTTTAACGAAATTACTGGCGATTGGTATGACAACCCCGGGCTTGAGGTAACTGCCGACGTCAAGGGCGCGCTGTCGGATATAATGATGAAAGAGCTTGATAACGGTCTGGCGATAAAGGTGCTGACAAACTGGATCGACAAAAACGATCCGGTATATTGCGACAGACTTGCGGAGTATTTTCTGAAAGCCTGCTGCAACAGCGGCAGCGGCTGGGGATACCCGATGACGGGGCTCAAAAAGTGCGGGCGGAAAAATATCAAGGGCTTGGCGCTTGAATTTATTAAGAAAAATCCGATGGTCGAACCCTATGTGGTGACGGGATTTTTCAATCAGATGCCCGGGGATAACGAATACAAGCTGTCCGAGGGGCGCGAGATCGTTGAGCTTATGAGGAACGGAAAGCTTAAATGCAAGATCGATACCGACTATTTTTCGGAGCAGATCGAAAAGAATTACGGGTAAAAGCCCGCTAAGAGCGGCAAAAAGCTCACGCAGCAAAGTAACGCGAGCAAAGAGCAACGTAAAGCCCACGCAGGAAATTTTTCGCGAGAGCCCGCCGCGTCATATTCCGCGCAGCGGAATGTGACGCGGCGGGCGGGTCGCGGAAAATTTCAAATTCAAATAAGGAGAAAAGTATGCAGGAGATTTTAAGATTACCCGCCGAAAAGCTCTTTGAGGAAGAGCTGAACGCGCTTATAAAGGCTGAAAAGGACCCTGTTCCCGCGGGGTGGAGAATGTCGCCGAGGTCGGTGAAAACGTACATATGCGGCGGAAAGGTAGGGAAAACGGTCATTACGCCGAAGTACATAGGGCATGAGAGACTGGTCGAGATAGCGATAGCGACGCTTGTCACGGACAGAGCGCTGCTGCTTATCGGCGAGCCGGGTACGGCGAAGAGCTGGCTCTCGGAGCACCTGGCGGCGGCTATCAACGGCAACTCGGGCAGAGTGATACAGGGCACGGCTGGCACTACCGAGGAGCAGATACGCTATTCCTGGAATTACGCCATGCTTATCGCGAACGGTCCGAGCGAGGAAGCAATGCTGAAAAGCCCCGTTTTCACGGCGATGGAAACGGGCGCGCTCGCGAGGGTGGAGGAGATATCCCGCTGCGCCTCGGAGGTGCAGGACACGCTCATTTCGCTGCTTTCGGAGAAGCGCATTTCCGTGCCCGAGCTTGCTATCGAAGTTCCCGCGAAAAAGGGATTTTCCGTGATAGCTACCGCCAATACCCGCGACAAGGGCGTAAACGATATGTCGGCGGCATTGAAGCGCCGCTTCAATATCGTAGTTCTTCCCGCGCCCGAAACGCTGGAGGAGGAAATGAATATCGTAAAGACCCGCGTGGAGCAGCTCTCGGGCAGCTTAGACCTGAACGCGGCGCTCCCCAAGGACGCGGTGATAGAGAAGATATGCACCATTTTCCGCGAGCTGCGGCGGGGTGAAACTCTTGACAAAAAGCAAAAGGTGAAAGCCCCCGGGGGCGTGCTGTCCTCTGCCGAAGCCATCTCGCTGCTTTGCAACAGCATGGCGCTTTCGGGGAGCTTCGGGAACGGAGAGATATCCGACGAGGATATCGCCGCGGGCTTGCAGGGCGCTATCGTAAAGGACGATGACAAGGACTCGGTTGCGTGGAAGGAATACCTCGAAAACGTCATGAAGAAGCGCGGCTCGGCATGGAGCGGCTTGTATAAGGCTTGCAGGGAGTTGAACGAATGAGCGGGGTGAATTTTTTCGGTATACGCCACCTTTCCCCCGCGGGAGCGTTTTATCTGCGGAAATTTCTCGACGATATATGCCCGCGGGTCGTGCTGATAGAAGCTCCGAGCGACTTCGCGGACGTTTCGGAGGATATCACCCGCGCGGAGACCAAGCCTCCGTTCGCGATACTCGCATACACGAGCCATGCTCCCGTAAACACTATACTGTATCCGTTCGCGGAGTATTCGCCCGAATATCAGGCTATACTCTGGTGCAGGGAGAACAAAGCGGAATTCCGTTTTATGGATTTGCCGTCGGAGGTTTTCCTTGCGCTTTACGAAAAGAAAGCCACGGAAGAAGTCGAGGCGGAAAATGATGAAGCTGTCGACCCGAACGAGGGCGAGGAGCAGAAAATATCCGTTTACGAAAAGCTGGATATCTTAAGCGGCGAGGATTCCCACGACACATTCTGGGAGCGCACTCTCGAGCACTGCCGCGACGAGGGAGCCTACCGCGAGGGGGCTAACCTTTTCGGGGCTAAGATACGCGAGTTTTCCGAGAAAACGGGCAGCGATCTCGAGGAAACACAGCTTCGCGAGGCATATATGCGAAGCTGCATAAGAGCGGCTGTTGAGAGCGGCACGGCTCCCGAAAAAATAGCCGTGGTCACGGGCGCTTACCATGTGGAGGGCTTGAAGTCGTGGGAGACCGCGGAAAAGCTCCCCGAAATGCCACGCACCGACTGCGCCCATACCCTTATGCCCTACTCCTACTACCGCCTTTCGACGCGCTCGGGCTACGGAGCGGGCAACAGAGCGCCCGCCTATTACGAGCTGATATGGGAGAGCTACAAGCGCGGCGACGGCTCCTATACGGCGAACGCGTACCTCAGCAAGATCGCCGAGGCTCAGCGCGTGAACGGCAACGCGGCTTCCTCGGCGCAGATAATCGAGGCGGTGCGGCTGGCAAATTCCCTGGCGGAAATGCGCGGCGGCGGAACTCCCGTGCTGCGCGACCTGCGCGACGCGGCGGAGACCTGTATCGGCGAGGGCAGCTTCGCGGCGATAAGCGTTGCGGCGGCGGATACCGAGATCGGCACAAGGATCGGAGCGCTGCCCGAGGGCGTTTCCCGCACGAGCATACAGGACGATTTTTACAGGCTGCTTAAAGACCTGAAGCTGGACAAATACCGCTCCGTTACCGCGCAGGACTTGCGGCTCGATCTGCGTGAGAATCTCCGCGCAAGCGGCGAGAAGTCCGCGTTTCTCGATCTTAACCGCTCCTTTTTTCTGCAAAGGCTGCGCGTGCTGGGTATATCCTTTGCGCAGCTCCGCGAAACAAATCAGGACAACGCGACCTGGAGCGAATCGTGGGTGCTTTGCTGGACTCCCGAATCGGAGATAGAGCTTGTCGAGGCGGCGCTGACCGGCGACACCGTGGAGCTTGCCGCGTCCTTTGCGATAAAGGAAGCGGTGGAGAAAGCCGCGGGAATGTCCGACGTCGCGGACGCGGTGGAGGACGCTTTTCTGTGCGGAATGCCGACCACTGCGAGCTATGCCGTGAGCGCCTTGCAGGCGATGGCGGTGGACGCGGTCTCCTTTGAGGAGCTGGCAAAGACCGCGTTCAGACTGTCCGCCATAGTTACCTACGGCGATATCAGAAGAGCGGACAGCGCGCCGCTTATCCCTATTTTGCAGCAGATATATTACCGCGCCTGCCTTATCCTGACGGGCTCCTGCGTTTGCGACGACAATGCGGCAAGTGAGATATCCGAGGCTATGAACCGCCTTAATTCCGTGGAGCTGGCGCAGGATTTCCTTGAAACAGAAAGCTGGCTGAACGCTCTTACGGAAACGGCGCGGCGCGACGATCTCAACACGCGCCTGTCGGGCTTCGCGGCGGCGATACTCCTTGAAAGAAACAGGATGAGCAACGAGGAGCTTAAAACCGAGGTCTCGCGGCGCTTGTCAAAGGGAGTTCCCGCCGACCTGGGCGCGGGGTGGTTCGAGGGGCTCACGCTGAAAAACCGCTACGGGCTTATCGCACGGCTTTCGCTCTGGGAGAGCCTGGACGAGTATATAAATTCCCTTGACGACGAGGAATTCAAGCGGGCGCTGGTGTTCCTGCGCCGCGCTTTCGCGGATTTTTCCCCCGCCGAAAAGGACAGTATCGCGGAAAATCTCGGCGTG
>CAZKJC010000070.1:0-10655 GCA_964552995.1 uncultured Ruminococcus sp. | reverse complement strand
TCCCCAAGGGGCGGGATACCATGATGTTCCGCGAGTTCGACCGCGACGGAGTGCAGCTCTCGGGCGGCGAACAGCAGAAGCTCGCCATAGCGCGGGCGCTGTACAAGGACGCTCCCGTGGTAATTCTCGACGAGCCTACGGCGGCTCTCGACCCCGTGGCGGAGTATGAGATATACTGCAAGTTCAACGAGCTGGTGGGCGGCAAGACCGCCGTGTATATCTCGCACAGGCTTTCAAGCTGCAAATTCTGCGACCGTATCGCGGTATTCAGCGAGGGTACGATCAAGGAGCTCGGCACGCATGACGAGCTTGTGAACCGCGAGGACGGCATCTATTCGGAGATGTTCCACGCACAGGCACAGTATTATGTATAAAACGTCGGGGACGCTTTGCGGCGCCCCCGATTTTTTGTATATAAAGTGTTGATCTAAGCGAAATTATTTTAATTTGAAATTTTCCGCGACCCGCCAGCCACGGCTCACTTCGCTTCGCTACGTTCGCCGCGTCAGGCTCTCGCGAAAAATTTCCTGCGCCGACATTGCGTTGCAATAACTTTTTAGTTTTTGCCCAGCTCGTAGGCTCTCCTGGTGCAGGCTTCGCAAGCCTGCTTCGCTGTATCGACCAGCTTGCCCTCGTACAGCTTTTCCAGTCCCGCAAGGGTAGTTCCCCCGGGGGAGGACACCTGCTTTATCAGCTCGTCCACCGTCATGCCGCTCTCCGTCATCATCTTCGCGGAGCCGATAAGCGTCTGCGCGAACAGCCGCAGAGCTACGTCCTTATCAATGCCCACGCTGCCCGCGTACTCAATAAATCCCTTGGCGTAAAGGTAAATGAACGCGGGAGAGCTGCCGTTCACGGCGATGATCTCTTTCATTTTATCCGCGGGTATGACCTCCGCGATACCGCAGGAGCCCATGATCTTGCGCGCGAAATCAAATTCCTCGTCGCTCACGTTGTCGCTGCGGCTGAGAGCGGACGCTCCGCAGCCCAGCATCATGGGAGTGTTCGGCATAACCAACACCACCTTTGCGTCGGCAAAGGTGCGCTGCCTGATGTATTCCGCGGATATCCCCGCGCAGATGGAGATAAACACCGTTGCGGGCTTTGCGACCTCTTTGATATCCGCCAGGACTCCGTCGAGCTGCTGCGGCTTTACCGCAAGAAGTATGTAGTCGCATTTTTCCGCCATGCCCTTAACGCTGTCCGCGGCGGTAGCTCCCACAAGGCGCAGATTCTCGAGCTTCGCGGGATCGCTGTCATAGGCGAAAACCGCCGTGTTGCCCAGCTTGCCCTGAATACCCTTGATAATCGCGCCGCCCATATTGCCGATCCCTATAAATCCGAGTTTAGTCATATTCAATTCCTTTCTCCCGTTTTGGTCGGGAGTTTTCTTATTTTTCTGTCGTAAAACTGCTTAAGCGGCAGCAGCACCGCCATCATCATATACGAGCCAAGGCAGAAGGTGATGGTGTTGGTTGCTATTCTCGCGCCGAAAACCATTTCGAAGCTCCCCTCGCCAAGAAAGCCGTAGCTGTACAGCGCCAGCGTGTTGAGCGTGAGGTTGCAGATCAGACAAACCGCCAGCCTTGCCGCGACTATACGTATCATGGTGAACGCCGTTTTTTCGGTTTTGATGTTATACAGCACCATGCCGTATATCAGCCCCTCAAGCCCCGTGATAAGCACCAGCCACGGGATAAATCCGCCTATCGGGTTGATTATGTAGCCGATAATATCCACCATCAGTCCCGAAAACAGCCCCGCCACGGGACCGAATAAAATACCTATAAGCGACAGCGGCAGGAACGTGAAATTTATCTTGAGAAATTCCCCGATCCTTATTGAACCGAAGCCGTCCAGAACCACTGCCACTGCCAGCAGCATACCTACCGTAACAATGCAGTGAACGCTTTTAAGCTCCTGCGCGGAGCGTCTGAAGTTAGCAAAAAAAGCCATCGGCTTATCCTCCTTGTCGACTAAGGAATCGCTGATTAAAGCGAAGCGTAACACAATCAGCCCCGTGAGTTCGCTCGTTTGAGCGGGGCGATTGTGTTTTAATCAGCGATTCCCCAACTTCGCTATAAACAAAAGAATAAGGGTCAATGGCTCGATATTCGATTTTTTACAGCGAGATGCGAATACCGCACCGCAAGCGGGAGCGCCGGACGCCCACGCTTTTCGTCCCGACGGCAACTCTCCGTCCGACGGGCACTTAACGCGCGGTATTCTACTCTGTTAATGTATATATCAGAAACTGATATTGTTGGCGATCTTATACAGACGCTCATTGAAGGGCTTCTTCATGGAGAGAGCCTCCTGAATGTCAACGTCGTATACCTTGCCGTCCTTGTATCCGACAACGCGGTTGCCGATACCCTTTTCGAGAAGCTCAACGGCATAGTAGCCCATTTCGCTCGCCATAACTCTGTCGCGTACCGTGGGGCTGCCGCCGCGCTGAACATGACCGAGAATAGTCACTCTGGACTCGATGGCCGTGCTCTCCTGTATCCTCTTTGCCAGCTCCTCGGTACCGCCTACGCCCTCCGCAACGATAATGATAAACTGCTCCTTGCCCGTTTCGCGTCCCCTCTTTATTTTCGCTACAAGCTCGTCAAAGTCATAGGGGACCTCGGGAACCAGCGCCGCGATAGCGCCTACCGCGATACCGGTGTTCAGCGCGATGTGTCCCGCGCCTCTGCCCATTACCTCGACTACCGCGCAGCGCTCGTGTGAGTGAGAGGTGTCGCGCAGCTTGTCGACAAGCTCCATAACGGTATTCATAGCCGTGTCGTAGCCGATGGTGTAATCCGAGCACTGGATATCGTTGTCGATAGTCCCGGGTATGCCCACGCAGGGAATGCCCGCCTTTGACAGGTCGGCAGCTCCTCTGAAAGAGCCGTCTCCGCCGATGACAACAACGCCCGCCATATTAGCCTTCTCGCAGACCTCTTTAGCCTTGAGAACGTATTCCCACTCCTTGAACTCCTTGCAGCGCGCGGTGAATATCTCCGTGCCGCCGCGCTGAATGATGTTGGAAACGTTTCTCGCCTTAAGCTCCACCATATCGTTGTGCAGCAGTCCGTTATATCCGCGGCGGATACCGATAACCTTAAAGCCTTTCTGAAGCGCCGCCCTTGTAACGGCACGCACCGCCGCGTTCATTCCGGGCGCGTCGCCGCCGCTTGTAAGAACGCCAATAGTTTTCTCCATATCTACCTCTCCTTATCTTGATTTGAAAATTCAAAATTTCGCCGCCACTGCTCCGCTTCACTTCGTTCCGCTCTGCAGCGCTGGCGAAACCGTGCAGCATTTGCCGTTGAGGCAAATGCGCACTTTTTGAATTTTCCTGCGTGGGCGGGCAGTTGATCTTTGCGGGTGTTGCTTTAATGTTTCCGCATGGGGACGTTAAAGCAAATCAGTTTGAATTTTCAAAATATATTGCCGAATATTCGGTTTCATTCAAATTATATTTTACTATATTCGGGGGCGTTTAGTCAAGTCCTTTTTTCGTTTTAGCTTAAAAGGTTCATAATAATGTGGCTTTTTTCACAATTTTCGCGCTTTTTTTTGATAAAATCTGTGTATAATTTACGCGTTTTTTTCACCTGTTTTTGCGATATTTTATGCGGGAAAGCTCGTAAACGTTTACCCATAAACATTGTATAGTCATAAATTTACGGCATTTGACAATGCGCTTCAGCTTGTAGAAAGAAGTATAGCAACATAAAGACCACGCATTAAGGGGCGTTCAAAACTCGTCCGCAAATTGCCCACACAGCAAAGGCGCATTCAGAACCAAGCCGCGAACCGCCCACGCAGGAGAATTTTTCGCAACAAGCCCCCAAAGCTCCGCGAATGCGGGGCTTTGGGGGCGCGGTAGGCGAACGGAGTTCGCCGGTGCGAAAAATTCTTTTAAATCATTTACTCCTCGTCAACATAATATAGATTTAAGAGCTTTTTATTCCCTCACAGCGACATTATCTTCCCCGCAAAGCTTTTTGAGCTCCGCGACAAGCCTGTCGCATATCCTTACCCCGCGCAGCCCCGTGAGCCGCATTACCTTGCGGGTATCGCTGTAACATATTCTGGCGCGGGAGATACCCTTGTACCGTGAAAACAGCGCGGAAACGGCGGCATATTTTTCCTCGTCGCCGGAGTGGATATTTACATACAGCGTCTGTCGCGGGCGCTCGGGGAGCTTCTCGGCGGGGGTCACGCGCTCGCAGATAATGCTGCGGCGCTCGCCCTTTACGGATATGCGCCCGCGCACGGAGTAGACCTCACCCTCGGGTATCCGTCCGATCTGCAAATACAGATCGGGGAAGATAACCGCGTCGATCGCCCCCGAGTTGTCCTCAAGGGCGGCAAAGGACATCATAGAGCCGCTGCGCGTGGTCGTGGGGCGGTTGGATATCAGCAGACCCATTACCGAAAGCGGCTTTCCCTCGGGCAGGGTGAGCGCGTCGGCGATATAAAGGCAGTCCGCGTCGGCGCGGCTGAGGTACTCGTCCGCGGGGTGTCCCGAGATGTACAGCCCGACCACCTCATGCTCCATCTGCAAAAGCTGAATGGGGCGGAATTCCTCGGCGGCGGGGAACTCAAACTCCTGCGCGGAGCTGTCCCCGAAAAGATCGAGCTGCCCGCCCGAGCGGCGGGAATACTCATCGGCGGCAAATTCCAGAAGCGCCTTGCTGCCCTGCTTGAGCTGGCGGCGCGTCTGGGGAAAGCCGTCAAAGGCTCCCGAGCTTATCAGTGAATCCATATAGCGGCGGTTGTTGTCATAAGCCGCCATTCTGACGCAGAAGTCGGTCACAGAGGAAAATTCCTGCTGCTCCCTCTCGCGAATGATATTCTCGATAAAGCTCCTGCCGAGATTTTTTATCGCCAGCAGCCCGTAGCGCATTGAGCCGTTCTCCATGGTGAACTCCGCGCGGCTTTTGTTGATGTCGGGCGGCAGCAGCCTTACGCCGTTGTTGGAGAGATCGGAAATATACTCCGCCATTTTTCCGGTGCTGTCGAGAACGCTGGTTATCAGGGCGGTCATATACTCAAGGTAGAAATGTTTGCGGAGATAGGCGGTCTGATACGCCACGGTAGCGTATGCCGCGGCGTGTGACTTGTTGAAAGCGTAGGAAGCAAAGGACGCCATTTCGTCAAAAATATCGTTGGCGATATTTTCGGGAACGCCGTTCGCGACCGCTCCGCAGTTTTCCTCCGTGCCGTGAACGAACGCTCCGCGCTCCTTTAACATAACGTCGTGCTTTTTCTTGGACATGGCGCGGCGCACCAGGTCGGCTCTGCCGTAGGAATATCCCCCCACTACGCGGCATATCTGCATTACCTGTTCCTGGTACACTATGACTCCGTAGGTCACAGAAAGTATATCCCTTAAAAGCGGGTGCTTGTAGGATATCTCCTCGGGTCGTTTCCGCTTGTTTTCTATATAGGTGGGTATAGAAGCCATAGGGCCGGGGCGGTACAGTGACAGCGCCGCCGTCAGGTCCTCTATCGACACCGGCTGAAGCCGCATAAGCACGGAGGTCATACCCTCGCTTTCAAACTGGAATACCCCCGTCGTGCCGCCGCGCGAGAGCATTCTGAAAACCTCGGGGTCATGCTCGTCGATATTTTTAAGCTCAAAGGGGCGTTCCCGACGTATCAGCCGCACGGTGTTGTTTATTACGGTAAGGTTGCGGAGCCCCAGAAAATCCATTTTGAGCAGCCCCAGCCGCTCCAGCACTCCCATGGTGTATTGTGTGACGATCTCCTCCTCGTCGCTGCGCAGCGGGACGTACTCCGTTATCGGGTCGCGCGTGATGACTATACCCGCCGCGTGGACGGTAGTGTGGCGCGGCATTCCCTCTATGGAGCGCGCCACGCTCACCAGCCTGCGCACCTCGGAGTTCTGCGCGCACAGCTTTGCCAGCTCGCCCTTTTCCGCTTCCTCGGCGAGAGTTGCGTTGAAGCCCGGGATAAGCCGCGCCGCCGCGTCGGAGACGGAGGGGAGCATTCCCATTACCCGCGCCGCATCGCGGATAGCCCCCTTTGCTTTCATGGTATCGAAAGCGACTATCTGCGCCACATGATCCGCGCCGTAGCGCCGCTTGACATACTCTATGACTTCGCCCCTGCGCTCGTTGCAGAAATCAATATCAAAGTCGGGCATGGATACTCTCTCGGGATTGAGAAAGCGCTCGAAAAGCAGGTTGTACCTCAGCGGGTCGATATCCGTGATACCCATGCAGTAGGCGCACAGACTTCCCGCGCCGCTGCCCCTGCCCGGTCCCACGGGAATATCCCGCGATCTGGCGTAGCGGATAAAATCCCACACGATCAGGTAATAGTCCACAAAGCCCATTTTCTCGATTATACCCAGTTCGTGCTCCAGCCGCTGTTTTATCTCGCCGCTCACCTCGCCGTAGCGCTTTTCCGCGCCCTTATGGCACAGCCTGCGGAAGTAGGCGCGGTTGTCCGTTACTCCCTCCGCGGTGAAAAGCGGCAGCTTGGTAACGCCGAACTCAAATTCAACATTGCACCGCTCCGCTATCTGAGCGGTCACCGCGAGCTCCCTTTCGCTGAAAAGCAGGCGCATTTCCTCGTCGCTTTTCAGGTAGTATTCCTCGGTGGGGAGCTCCAGCGGGTTATGGTCGGAGAGCCGCTTGCCCTGCCCTATGCAGGAGAGCACCTTTTGCGTGAAGCTGTCCTCGGGGGTTACATAGTGCACGTCGTTGGTGGGGCAAAGCGGCAGACCCGTTTCCTCGGAGAGCCTGCGCAGCTCGGCGCAGAGCCTTTGCTCGCGGTCGGTCTTGTGGTTCTGTATCTCGATATAGAATCCCGCCGTGAAAACGTCGGAGTACCACCGCGCGGCTTGGCGCGCTTCGTCGCGGCGCTTCTGCTCCAGCAGTCGGGGTATCTCTCCGTCGCCGCAGCCCGAAAGCGCTATCAGCCCGCCGCTGTACCGCGCCAGGGTTTCCCTGTCGCAGCGGGGAACGCCGCACTGACCGTTGATAAACGAGTCCGACACCAGGCGGCAGAGGTTGCCGTAGCCCTCGTTATTCGCGCACAGCAGCGTGAGGTGGTAGGGCGCGAAGCCGCGGCGCGTTCTTTCAAGACGGCTCTCCTCCGCGACGTACACCTCGCAGCCGATGATCGGCTTTATTCCCGCCGCTTTGCATATATTGTAGAATTCCACCGCGCCGTAAAGCGCGGCGTGGTCGGTTATCGCAAGAGCGGTCTGCCCCAGTTCCTTAGCCTTTTCCGCAAGCGGAGCAAGACGACAAGCGCCGTCCAGCAGGCTGTATTCCGTGTGAACATGAAGATGTACGAATGGCTGCAAGCCCTCACCCCCCTTTTGTAAAAGCTCCCCGAAATTAGTGTTTCGGGGAGCTGCTGATTTCAGTTTTTCGATGCCGTCCATACGGAAGCCAGAACCACGCACCTGCCCTCGCCGAGCATTTCAGGCGATACTTGGTACACCAGTTCATCGTATTTGTCAAGACATAGGATATATTTTCCGTCGTTATGCACATAGAAGTCACGACGGAAATTTTCAAAGCCCGTGTTATCTTTGTCGTAACAGCCGAGGTACAGATAATCCTCCGTATCGAAGTAATACATTATCTTGTCTATACCGGAAAGCCGATCTTCCGTCGGCAGCTCGCCAAACGCGTCGGGAACAAGGGCGTAGCTTCCGTTTTCCTCAATGTAGTGACCCATTGCACATTCATGATCTAACCAATATCTTCTGCCGTTATATGCGTAATATTCGGTTGCCAGATCCTCCAACACCGGATTTCCGTTCTCATCTAAATTATCCTCGTGATGTACCGATACCCATTCGGGCAATTTGAGCGGGAGAGCGTCGGAGCCGTTTTCTTCCGTTATATCGAAAGAGCTTTCCTCAGTCAACGCTTCAATGCCGCGGCTGCCGTCCGCACACCCCGTAAGCAGAACAGCCGTCAGCAAAAGCGGGAAAATCATTTTTTTCATAAGTTAAAATCATAAACGCAAAACAGACCCGGCAAATGCCGAGCCTGTTTGTTTACGGCAAAGCCGTTCCTCGTAAACATAAGTTTAGTTACACACGAAAAGATCACGCTTCCTTAGCGATAACGACCTTATCATTGTAATAACCGCAATTTCCGCAAACTCTGTGCGCGAGCTTCAGCTCACCGCACTGCTTGCAGCGTGAGAAAGCAGGTGCAGATAACTTCCAAACCTGTGAACGTCTTTTGTCACGTCTTGCGCGAGATACCTTCCTCTTCGGAACTGCCATTATTGCACCCCCTTAGTATAGTGTAGCTTTCCAAGTAAATATTCAGGACCCGAATATCCGGATTCTGTAATAGGCACGTTAAGTATTATACCATACAAATTCGGGTTTGTCAAGCGTTTTTCCGAAAAAATCAGACAATAAACTTCTTCATTTCCTCGGGGAGCTCGGAATTGTCCGCCGAAATGGTGCAGGTCACGGTCGTGGAGTCGGTTATTTTCTCCAGCTTAAGGAACATTTCGCTGAGAGCCGCGTAATCTCTGCCCGTTATCTTAAGGGTTGCGTCAACAAAAATATCCGTGCAGTCGTGATCCGATGCAAGAACGCCCGCTATAAAGCCGTAGAACGCGTCAATGCCCTCAACGGCGTAATCCTCGATATTTACCAGACGTACCTTATAGGTGATGTCGGTATTCAGCGAAGAGCCCTTCTGCACCGCTACTACGTTGCCCTTGGTGGTTTTTTCCGCCGCGTGTATCGCGTCGATGAGAATCTTTGTCTTGCCTGAACCTCTTCTGCCTGTGATGAGCTTAATCATGGTTTTGACCTCCGTGAATAAAATAGTGTGCATAACCGGCGTCTGCCGTTATATGCCGAGCTTTGCCTCCAGCTCCGCCCGTGCGGATTCGTACCCGGGCTTTCCGAGAAGCGCGAACATATTCTTCTTGTAGCTTTCCACGCCGGGCTGGTCAAAGGGATTTACCCCCAGCATATAGCCGCTTATCGCGCAAGCCTTTTCAAAGAAGTATATAATGTAACCAAGCTCAGTTTCGTCGAGCCTGGGAAGCTCCAGAACGATGTTGGGAACGCCGCCCTCCGTGTGGGCGATGACCGTGCCCTCGAATGCCTTACGGTTTACGACGGACATATTCTGGTCGGAAAGGAAATTCAGACCGTCAACGTTGGTGGGCTCGTCCTTGAGGAAAAATTCCTTCTGCGGCTGAGCAAACTGTATGACTGTTTCAAACATGATCCGCGAGCCGTCCTGAACGAACTGCCCCAGAGAGTGCAGGTCGGTGGAGAATACCGCCGAGGAGGGATACAGACCCTTGCCGTCCTTGCCCTCGCTTTCGCCGAAGAGCTGCTTGAACCATTCCGCCATCATGGCGAAGCTGTTCTCATAGCTTATGAGCATCTCCACGCTCTTTCCCTTTCTGTAAAGGATATTGCGCAGAGCCGCGTATTTGTAGCAGGCGTTCTTTTCAAGGTCGCATACGGAGTATTCCTCGCGGGCAGCCGCGGCGCCCTTCATCAGCGCGTCTATATCGCAGCCCGCGCAGGCGATGGGAAGCAGTCCCACTGCGGTAAGCACGGAGAATCTTCCGCCCACGTCGTCGGGGATAACAAAGGTCTCGTAGCCCATCTTGTCGGAAAGCTCCTTAAGAGTGCCGCGCGCCTTGTCGGTGGTCGCGTATATCCTGCTCTTTGCGCCGTCCTCGCCGTAGCGCTCCACCAGCAGATCGCGGAATACTCTGAACGCCAGAGCCGGCTCGGTGGTGGTGCCCGATTTGGAGATTATGTTTACCGAGAAATCGCGTCCCTCTACCAGTGAGATCACCTCGTTTAGGTAGGTGGGGCTGATGCTGTTGCCGATGAAGTATATCTCGGGAGTGTCTTTCTTAAGGCTGTTGTAAAGGGTGGAGCGCAGAGCCTCGATAGCCGCCCTCGCGCCGAGATACGAGCCTCCTATGCCGATAACTATCAGTACCTTGCTGTCGCTCTTGATCTTAGCGGCAGCCGCCTTGATACGCTCAAATTCCGCCTTGTCGTAGTTTACAGGGAGATCGACCCAGCCAAGGAAATCGCTGCCGGGACCGTTTTTCGCGGTCAGCGTTTCATGCGCCGCCTTTACCGCCGGAGCTATCGCGGAAAGCTCATGCTCTCTCACAAAGTCCTTTAAGTATTTGTCGTCAATTTTTATACTCATTGTTATGTTCTCCTTTCAGTGCGTGCCGTTGATCATATCATATGTTGTCGGCGGATAATTATCCGATCGGACTACGGCGCGCGATCCCTTGCTTATATTATATATTACTTTTGATTTTTTTTCAACCGCTTTTGAAACAAGCTGTATATTTTGGATAAATAAGCCAAACAGAGCACTGCAAGTTTGTTAATGTTGCACAAAGAAAATGTTGCGAAAATGCCGCCCGAATATTGGACTTTTTCGGGAATATGTGTTACAATATAATATAGGTGAAAATTTTTGAGTGCGTTTAGTTGGTGAAGCGGATTTTCTTTTATTATGTTAAAATTGAGTTTTTATGTTTATCCTCCCCATTATTTTGGGAAAGCGGAGCTTTCACGCGCTCGGACTGGGGCAGAAACCCTTCGGGGAGGGGGGAACAACAAAATCCGACAAAAGCGGGCATTTCCCCCCTCC
>CAZKJC010000069.1:0-10677 GCA_964552995.1 uncultured Ruminococcus sp. | reverse complement strand
GGAGCGTGCTTGCGGGAATTTTGAAATTCTTTTAAATCATTTACTTCTCGTCAACCTATATAACCCGCTTAAATCGACCTATAAAAACCGCATTACCACGCACAAAATCAACCCCTATAAAAACAAAAGTTAGTTGGTGATCATATGAAACTCGGCGAGGTCTTTAAGGACGATTGCGAGATAAAGGAGGAGCTTCGAGGGCTTGAGGTGACGGGAGTTACCTCGGACAGCCGCGAGGTGCGCGAGGGCTCGCTGTTTGTGGCAATCGAGGGCAGGAGCTTCGACGGACATTCCTTTGCGGAGGATATGCTGAAAAAGGGCGCTTGCGCCGTTGTAACGCAGCGCGCGCTCGGGCTCGGGCGGGAAGTTACCGTCGCGGATTCCCGCGAGATATATTCCCACCTGCTTTCGGCGTTTTACGGCAGACCCACGCAAAGGATAAAGCTGGGCGCGGTGACGGGTACTAACGGAAAGACTACGATTGTGAACCTCTGCGGGCAGATAACGCGGCTTCTCGGACATCAGACCGCTATTATAGGGACTCTCGGCACGGATACGGGCAGGGGGCTGGTGTATTCGCATGAGGGACCGCCCACAAATCCCGAGCCAAAGCGGCTTTACGAGCTGTTTACGGAGATGGCGGAAATAGGCACGGAATATTGCTTTATGGAGGCAAGCTCCCAGGCGCTGGCGCAGTACAGGTTTTCGGCGGAGCGCTTTACGGCTGCCGCGTTCACGAACCTTACAAGAGATCACCTGGATTACCATGGCACGATGGAGGAGTATTTCCTCGCGAAGCGCTCGCTTTTCGATATGGGCGGCGCGGCGGTGATAAATATTGACGACGAGTACGGCAGGAGGACGGCGGAATATTGCCAAAAAAATAATATATCGCTGACCACCACCTCGGTGAGGGGCATGGCGGATTATTATACGGAAACGGTAAGGCTGTTCCCCGACCGCGCGGAGTTTATACTGACGGACAGCGCGGCAAAAAAAAGCTACCCCGTGCGCTTTAAAATGACGGGGCTGTATAATGTGTCCAACGCGGTGCAGGCGACGGTGATGTGCGTTAAGATGGGCTTTGAGCTTTCGGATATTCTGGGAGCGATGGAGAAGATAAACGGCGTGGGCGGACGGCTGGAAACGCTGTACAGCGGGGATTTCACCGTGATACGCGATTACGCGCATACCGAGGACGGGCTGAAGCAGCTCTTGTCCACACTTAAGCCGCTGGCAAAGGGGCGGCTGATAACGCTTTTCGGAGCGGCGGGGGAGCGCGACGCGGGAAAACGTCCGGCAATGGGCGCGGCGGCGGCGAAATATTCCGATCATCTTATCGTGACTACCGACAGCCCGCGGCATGAAAACCCTCAAAAAACCGTTGACGAGGTCGCGGCGGGAATACCCGCGGGAGTCCCGTGGGTGGGCTATACGGACAGAAAAGAAGCTATCATAGCGGCGCTTGATATGGCGGAAAGCGGGGATATAGTGGCGCTGTGCGGAAAGGGTCACGAGGACTACCAGGCGATAGGCGACGAATATCTGCACTTTGACGAGAAAGAGATCGTCGACGAGTGGGCGGGCAGGTAAGTCAGGCGCGCGGATAAGAGGTATAAAAAATGTTCAGTACAAGTGAAATAGCCAAGGTAACGGGCGGGAGGCTCATAGGGGACGACGTGAGAGTAAGCGGAGTTTCCACCGATACCCGCACGATAAAGCGCGGCGAATTGTTTATAGCGGTAAGGGGCGAGAGCTTCAACGGCAACGATTTTGTCGCGGCGGCGGCGGAAAAGGGCGCTGCGGCGGCTCTCTGCGACGGCGACGTCAAAGCGGATATCCCCGTGATCTATACGAGGGATTCCAGAGCGGCGCAGCTGGCTCTGGCGCGGCATTACCGAGACAGATTCCCGCTAAAGCTGTGCGGGGTAACGGGCAGCGTGGGGAAAACTTCCACAAAGGATATGGTCTACGCGGTGCTTTCGGCGAAATACAATACCCTCAAGACCGAGGGGAATCTCAATAACGATATCGGGCTGCCGAGGACGCTTTTCGGGCTGAACGAGAGCTTCGGCGCGGCAGTGATAGAGATGGGTATGTCCGGCTTGGGGGAGATCTCGCAGCTTTCGCGCGCGGCTCACCCCGATATAGCGATCATCACGAATATAGGCTACTGTCATATTGAGAATCTCAAGACCCGCGAGAATATACTCAGGGCGAAAATGGAGATACTTGACGGCGCGGCGGAGAGCGCTCCGCTTATAATAAACGGCGACGACGAATATCTGGCGACGGTCTCCGCGGAGAGCTTAGGGCGCAAAGTGATACGGTACGGCTTCGGCGCGGATTGTGAGGTGAGCGCGGTGAATATCGTCCACACGCCCAACGGGGAGCGCTTTGAGCTTGTTGTGGAGGGAAAGCGTTACACGGCGGAGCTGAACGTTGTCGGAGAGCATCATATAATGAACGCGCTCGCGGCATTCTGCGCGGGCAGAGAGCTGGGCATGGCGGCGGAGGATATCATTCCCGCGTTTCTGGATTACGAGGCGAGCGGAATGCGGCAGAAGATCGAGCGCCGCGGCGATATAACGGTTATTCTTGATTGCTATAATGCAAGCCCGACGTCAATGAAGTCGGCGCTGTCGGTGCTTGGGAGCATAGAGTCGAAGCGGAAAATAGCGGTGCTGGGCGATATGCTGGAGCTCGGGGAGATGTCGGGGCAGCTTCACGCGATGATAGCGGATCATATACGGCTCAACGCGGACGCTTGCTTTTTGTATGGCAGAGAGATGGCGGCGTGTCGTGACGCGCTGGAGGGCAGCGGCGTGGAGGTGTTCCACAGCGAGGATAAGGACGCGTTGGCGGCGCGGCTAAATGAGTATATAGCAGAGGGCGACGCGGTGCTGTTCAAGGGCAGCCGCGGAATGAAGATGGAAGAGATAGCCGAAAAGATCCGCAGAACATAATGTCCGCGCAGCAAAGCAACGCGAGCCGAGTGCAGCGTAAAGCCCACGCAGGAGAATTTTTCGCAGCAAGCCGCGAAAGCGGAGAGAAACGGAGCTTTCACGGCGCGGCAGGCGAACGAAGTTCGCCGGTGCGAAAAATTCTTTTAAATCAGTTGCTCCACCGGCGCAAAAAGCGACCGCAGCAAAGCAACGCCCGCCAAGCGCAGTGTAAAGCCCACGCAGGAAATTTTCCGCGAGAGCCCGACACGGCGTAACGGAGCGAAGCGGAGTGAGCCGCGGCGGGCGGGTCGCGGAAAATTTCTTTAAAATAAGGAGAAAGATGATGACATTTACTAATGTCCTGATGGCTTGCGCGGCGTTCGCGCTGACATGGCTTGCGGGGATATGGTTTATACCGTTTCTGCATAAGCTGAAGTACGGGCAGACTATATTGGATATAGGTCCCAAGTGGCATAAGGCGAAAAAAGAGGGAACTCCCACCATGGGCGGGATAATGTTCATAATAGCGGTGTTTGTCAGCTTTCTCTGCGGAATGATACTGTACGGAGCGTTCGGCGGCGTTGACTGGAGCGGCACGGATAAGCCGGAGCTGATACGGTCGGCGGCGGGGCTGGTGATGGCGGTTCTGTTCGGGTTTATGGGATTCCTGGACGATTTTATAAAGGTGAAGCAGCATCATAACGAGGGTCTGACGGTAATGCAGAAGATCGTTATACAGGTGCTGATAATCGCCGCGTATTTCGCGACGCTGTATGTAAGCGGCTGCGCGAGGACGGCGGTGACGTTCCCGTGGGGGTGGCAGCTTGACATGGGTCTGCTGTACTACCCGATAATGGGGGTAGTGATACTGTATCTGGTGAACGCGGTGAATCTCACGGACGGTATAGACGGGCTTTGCTCATCGGTGACGGTGGTCTATATGGCGGCTTTCGCGGTGATCTCGGGTATGCTGGGAATGTTCGGTGAAACGCTGCTGGCAATGTGCACGGCGGGCGCGTGCATAGGGTTCCTGATGTGGAATTTCCCGCCCGCAAAGGTGTTTATGGGGGATACGGGGTCGATGTTCCTCGGTGGCGTAGTCTGCGCGGTGGGCGTGGGCTGCGGCTGCGAGGTGCTGATGATAATCGCGGCGCTGGTTTATATATTGGAGGCGCTGTCGGTGGTGATACAGGTGACGGTATTCAAAATAACGAAAAAGATACACCATACCAAGGAAGGGAAGCGGCTGTTCAAAATGACTCCCATTCATCATCATTTTGAACTGAGCGGCTGGAGCGAGATAAAGATCGACGCGGTATTTTCGGCGGCAGCCCTGGTTCTCGGGGTCGCTTCGGTGCTGCTGGTGAATGTAATGTACTGATTTTTCGGGAGGGATTATGGAAACTACTGTAAGAAAAAAGACGATCCCGCCAAACGCCGACGCAGGCGCGAAGCGGACAAACTCCCGAAAAGGGAAAGCGAAAAGGAACAATCCCAACGCCATAGCGGTGCTGGACTTTTCCAGCCGCGTGGACGTGCCGATGCTGGTCATCACGCTGGTGCTGCTGGTGTTCGGAATGACGATGATGTTCTCGGCGGGGCACGTCTGGAGCTACCGCAAGAACGACAGCGACTCATTCGCGTATATATCAAAGCAGATGCTGGCGGCGGGGATTGGTCTGGCGCTGATGTTTGTGCTGAGCGTGTTCGATTACCGCTTTCTGCGCAAGGAGTTCAAGCTCCCGGGCGGGCGGCGCTTCAATTTATCGCAGGTCATACTTGTCGTCACGCTGCTGCTTACGGCGCTGACGATCCCGTTCGGGGTGAGCAATATCGAGGGTGGTCCCAGGCGCTGGCTGAAGATCCCGCTGCTCGGTACGTTTCAGCCCTCGGACACGCTCAAGGTCGGGCTTATAATCTTTATGGCGTGGTACATACACAAGAATTTCGATAAGATAAGGCTGTTCAAGTACGGCATAAGGCGGCCGATGTGGCTGCTGGGAGCGATCTTTGTGCTGATGTATTTTCAGCCGCATTTGTCGGGCTTTGTTATAATGGCGGTGCTGTGGGCGGCCATGCTGTTTGTGGGAGGCATCAACATAAAGCCCGCGATACTTGTGGGAGTGGTCGGACTGGTCATCGGAGTCGTGCTGTTTTTCGTGGTGAGCGATTACACGTACTTCATGGAGAGAGTATCGAACACCTTCGACCCCACCGCCGATATCGACGACACCACCTATCAGTCCTACCAGGCGGTTCTGGCGGTAGGCTCGGGCGGATTCTGGGGCGTCGGCTTCGGAAACTCCGTGCAGAAGCATTACTATCTCCCCGAGGCGCAGAACGATTTCGTGTTTGCCGTAATATGCGAGGAGCTTGGCTTTATCGGCGGCGCGGCGGTAATAGTTCTGTTCGCGATATTCGTGTTCAGGGGATTCTCGATAGCGCGGGCTGCCGAGGATAAGTTCGGAATGCTGCTGGCTACGGGAATATCTCTACAGGTAGGCTTGCAGGCTATGCTGAACATAGGAGTTAACGTGTGCTGTATCCCGAATACTGGAATTTCTCTGCCGTTTTTCAGCTACGGCGGTACGGCGCTTATGGTGCAGCTCGCCGAGGTGGGGCTGCTGCTCTCGGTAAGTAAGAGGGCAAGGCTGAAATAAGTGTATGGACTGTTCGGTTTGGGAAGTCCGCGCTTCGCGCGGGGGGTTCGGAGCTTTCAGAGCAATTACAATTGGGAGAAAACTTAAATTTTTATAGATCAGGAGGAATTATGAGAGCTATTTTTGCCGCGGGAGGTACCGCGGGGCATATCAATCCCGCGCTCGCCATAGCGGATAAGGTGAAGAGCGTGTTCCCCGAAACGGAGATATTGTTTATAGGCACGCCGAGCGGTATGGAAGCGCGGCTTGTGACAAAAGCGGGCTATAATTTCACCGCGGTCGAAATGGCGGGGTTCCAGCGGAAAATATCGGTGAGAAATATCGGCAGGAATTTCAAGGCGGCTTATTGCTATCTTATCTCGGCAAAAATGAAGGTGCGCAGGATAATCAAGGAGTTCAAGCCCGACGTGGTGATTGGCACGGGCGGCTACGTCACGGGAACGGTTCTCGGACAAGCTGCGGCTATGGGAATAAAGACCATCACGCACGAGAGCAATTCCTACCCGGGAATGGCTACCAAAATGCTCGCCAAAAAGGCGGACAAGGTCCTGCTGGCGGTCGAGGACGCCAAAAAGCACCTCAGCGCGGACGAAAGGTGCATAGTCACGGGCAATCCCCTAAGGAGCAATATCCCCATCGAGGAGCGGGATTCCGCGCGCAGGCGGCTGGGGCTTCCCGACGGGTTCACGGTGCTCTCGTTCGGGGGGAGTCTGGGCGCTAACAGGATAACCGAGGCGGTCGCGGAGCTTATCGCGTGGGAGCGCAAAAAGGGCGGGATAAATCATATCCATTCCTACGGCGGCAAGGGAAAGGAGCTTTTTTATGAGGCTCTGGCAAGCAGCGGAGCTTCCGAGGATAAGACGCGGCATATTTTCAAGGATTATATCGACAATATGTATACCTGTATGTGCGCGGCAGACCTGATAATATCCCGCGCGGGCGCTATGACCGTAACGGAGCTTACCGCGATAGGCCGCCCCGCGATACTCGTTCCCTACCCCAACGCGACCGAAAATCATCAGTATTACAACGCGCTTACCCTCAGCAACGCCAACGCGGCGATATTGATAGAGGATAAGGACCTGACAAGAGCAAGGCTGGTCGACGAGGTGTCCAAGCTGTACGCGGACAGGCAGCGCCTGGAGCTGATGGAGGAGAACGCGAAAAAATCCGCCAGAAATAACGCGGCGGATGTTATTTTAAAAGAAATAATAGACCTGCTCGGCGAGGATAAAATGAGCACTTAAAGCATAAAGCAAACAGCCACATAATGCCCACGCAGGGAATTTCAAAAAGGTCGAGTTTGCCGCAGGGCAAACGATGACCGGTTCCCGCAGTCGCTCGCAACGGAGTGAGCGCAGCGAACGCAGTGAGAGTGAGTGCGGGAATTTTGAAATTCTTTTAAATCATTTGCTCCTCGTCAACATAACTCCACAGAATCAAAGCCCAGGTCAACATAACTTAAAAGCAGCATAGCAGAGATCAACAAAGATTAAAGGCATCACGCGGATCAGCCCCTAGCCTTTGGCAAATGCACACAACACCGCTCTTTGACATACTATAATGCATAGATCATGTTCAAGGAGATGAGTATATGGATAACCGACAGGTGCTGGTGGTAAACGGCGGAAAGAGGATCGAGGGCGAGCTGGCGGTCCACGGGGCGAAAAACAGCGCGCTGCCGCTGCTGTCCGCCGCGGTGCTGGCTCATGGGGAGAGCATTCTCCATAACTGCCCGCGGCTTACGGACGTGGACGCGGCTTGCAGGATACTGACCTGCCTGGGGTGCAGGTGCTCGCGCTCGGGGGACACGGTGTGCGTGGACGCGACAAACGTCAGCGGCAGCGAGATACCCGAAAATCTTATGAGGGAAATGCGGTCGAGTATCGTTTTCCTCGGGGCGGTGCTCGGGCGGACGGGACGGTGCAAGCTGTCGTTTCCCGGGGGCTGCGAGCTCGGCGCGAGACCGATCGACCTGCACGTTTCGGCGCTGCGCCGGATGGGCGCGGTCATAACCGAGGAGCACGGGTATCTGAGCTGCTCCGCGCCGAACGGGCTCAGGGGAGCAAGGATAACGTTATCCTTTCCCTCGGTGGGAGCTACGGAGAATATACTGCTTGCGGCGGTAACGGCAAACGGAGCGACCGAAATACATAACGCGGCAAGGGAGCCAGAGATCTGCGATCTTGCGGATTATCTGGTGAAATGCGGCGCAAAAATAAGCGGCGCGGGCGACAGCGTTATCTCCGTTGAGGGAACGGAGCGGCTGGAGCCGACGGAGCACAGCGTCATTCCCGACAGAATAGTAGCGGGGACCTATCTGTGCGCGGCCGCCGTCACCCGCGGGGAGCTTATCCTTACGCGCTGCGAGCCGTCACATATGACCGCTTTCATACAGGTGCTGGAGGCAATGGGCTGCCGCACCTATGCTTACGGCGGCGGAAAGCTGTTCATAAGCTGCAAGAAGCGGCTTTCTGCGCCGCCTACCATAAGGACTATGCCCTATCCGGGCTTTCCTACGGATATACAGTCCCTCTTTACCGCGCTTTGCGCTACGGCAGAGGGAACGTCGGTGTTTGTGGAAACTATTTTTGAGAACCGTTTCCGCCACGCGGCGGAGCTTATGCGGCTGGGCGCTAAGATCAAGGTAGAGGGCAGAGTGGCGATAGTGGAGGGGGTAAAGTCCCTTTCGGGAGCCAAGCTGTGCGCCGCGGAGCTTCGTGGCGGAGCCGCTCTCGTGACCGCCGCGCTTGCCGCGGAGGGCACCAGCGAGATAAGCGGGCTGGGCTATATCGACAGAGGCTACGAGAGCATAGAGAACGCGCTGAGATCGGCAGGGGCGGACATACGCAGGGTCTAGCGGTATTTCCGCGGTCAAAGAGGAAGTGAAAAAATGGCTAAGAAAAAGGCGAAAAAAAAGCACGGAGCGCCGCGCAAAGATCCCGCGCGGGCGGCTGACCGTAATATTCGCAGACCCGAGGGAACGGCGCGTCCGAATCCCTCGGGCGGCGCGCGTTCCGCTATGGGAAAGCCCGCTCCGAAGCCGAATAAGCCCTTACAATCCGGCAAGCCCGCCGCGCCGAAAAAACCTCACGGATTACCTCAAAAAATCAAGCGAAACAAGCCCGATAAGCCTAAACCCGCTCCCAAGCCGAAAGCTCCCGTGGATCGGCATTCCTCGCGCGCCGTAAAAAAGGCGATGAACGCAAAAAGCTTCAATCTGCCCAGAAAGCGCCGCCGCAGCGGGAATTACATTCTGTATTACCTTATGGCGGGAATAGTTGCGATAGTCGTGTTCGTGATACTGGCGAACACGCTGCTGTTCAACTGCTCGACCATCGAGGCGGAGGGATATGAGAGATATACCGCGGAGGAGATAGCCGCCGCTTCGGGGATATCGGTCGGGGAAAATCTGATGCATATCGACGCGGCAAAGGCGGAGGAAAATATAGTTTCCTCTCTTGCTTATATTGATATGGCAAAGGTTACCAAAAAATACCCGACAAGGATAATTATAACCGTTACCGAAGCCGAAAAATGGTTCTGCGTTTATCAGGACGGAGTTACCGCGGCGATATCCCGCGGCGGCAAGGTACTGGAGTACTGCGCCGCAAACGGACTGGTGACGGTAAAGGGCTTCGAGGCGGAGAGCCTGGAGGTGGGCGGCAGGCTCGTTTCCGTAATAGAGGGCAAGAATGATACTCCCGCCGAGATAATGACCGCCGCGGAAAAGGCGGGGCTGAATAAAATAACCGAGATCGACCTGACCGACAGATTCGATATAAAAATACTTTACGACAACAGGATAACGCTGGAGATCGGCAATGTGACGGATATCGACTCTAAGCTGACTGTCGGCGCCGCCATAATCAAGGATGAGATATCTCCCACGGAGGAGGTAACGATATTGCTTACTAATCCCGAGGTAGTGGCGGTGCGCAGCAAGAATATCGAGGATAATCCCCAGCCGGTAGCGCCGCCCTCCGAAACGGCGGAGAGCACCGCCGAGACCGCGGAGGAGAGCTCCGAAGAGCCGGCGTGAGATTTGTCGCATATTTTTTTAAAAAACGGTTGAAATTTTATTTGATATCTGTTATAATGATAAGAGATATGTGTATGATAATATGATATAAATCGATTTGATATAGGGATACAGTAAAAATTAGGAGGATAAAAAATGGCTTTCGCGGTTGAGAAAAACGATGACGGGTTCGAGATGGAAGATTTCATCAGCGATACTAAAATTATGGTGTTCGGCGTCGGCGGCGGCGGCGGAAACGCCGTTGCGCATATGGTGGACAGCGACGTCAAGGACGTGGAGTATGTTGTCGCAAACACGGACGTCTGCGCACTGAGAAATAAAGACGGCAGCAAGATGAAGCGTATCCAGCTCGGCAGAAAGACCACCAAGGGCCGCGGCGCGGGAAATAACCCCGCGATAGGAAAGCAGTCCGCGGAGGAGAGCCGTGAGGAGATAGAGGCGGTCATGGAGGGAGTTTCCATGATATTCGTTGCCGCGGGAATGGGCGGCGGCACGGGTACGGGAGCTGCTCCGATCGTCGCTTCCGTTGCGAAGGAAAAGGGAATACTTACCGTAGGCGTGGTAACAAAGCCCTTTGCTTTTGAGGGAGCTACCAAGATGAACCAGGCGCTTAAGGGTATTGCGGAGATGAAGCAGTACGTTGACGCTCTGATAGTTATACCCAACGAAAAGGTAAAGCAGATGTCCAACAGCAAGCTCACCCTCAACGACGCTTTCAAGGCGGTCGACGACGTGCTGTGCAAGGCGGTTCTGGGCGTTATTACTCTGCTCAGCGTGGAGGGCTATGTCAACGTGGATTTCGCGGACGTATGCATGGCGCTCAGGCAGTCGGGTATCGCTCATATGGCTATCGGTCAGGGCAAGGGCGACAACAGGGTCGCGGACGCTGTGGACGAGGTGCTCAACAGCCCGCTGCTGGAGACATCCATACTCGGCGCGAGAAGAGGTCTTATCAATATCAGCGTGCCCAAGTCCTTCTCGCTGGACGAGTTCGACAACGTGGCGACGGAGATCACGCAGAAGTTCAACG
>CAZKJC010000068.1:4472-10698 GCA_964552995.1 uncultured Ruminococcus sp. | reverse complement strand
GACAGCGGAGAGGCGGACGAAAACTGCTTCAAGCCCACCCTCACGCTGGTGCTGGCGGCAATGAAAACAGGGCTGCTCCGCCCCGAGATCGGCGATATGCTCGGCGAGATACGCCTGCTGGATATCGGCATACCCGAGAGCTGCTACACGGAATATGTCGCGCGGCTCACCGACGACAGCTTCCGCCGTCCCTTTCCTCCCGCAAAAAGAAGCTCCCACAAGGGCAGCTTCGGGCATCTGCTGAATATCGCGGGCTGCATGAGGTACAGCGGAGCGGCGGCGATGTCCACCCGGGCGGCTCTGCGCTCGGGAGTGGGACTGTGCACTCTCGCCACGACCGAAAGAGCTGTGACAATGCTCGCGCCCACCATGAACGAGGCGACCTATCTCCCCTTGCCCGAAACGGACGGAGGATTTATTTCCGCGGAAAGCGTAGGGCTTATCGGAGGCTCCCTGAAAAAAGCTACCGCCGTCACACTGGGCTGCGGTATGGGCAACAGCGCGGAGACCCGAAAAATAGCGGAATTTGTCATAAGAAACGCGGTTTGTCCTATAATTCTTGACGCGGACGGAATAAATTCCGTTTCGGACAATATAGATATACTAAGGGAGCGAAAGGGAGAGATGATCCTCACCCCCCACCCGCTGGAATTCAGCAGAATAAGCGGTCTGAGCGTCAGGGAGATACAGCGCGGCAGGCTTGAAGCCGCGAGTGACTTCGCCGGCGAATACGGCGTGACGGTAGTTCTTAAGGGAACGTACACCGTTATCGCCTCGCCCGATGAGGTGTATGTGAACACCACGGGCAACGCGGGGCTTGCCAAGGGCGGCAGCGGCGATACCCTTACGGGAATTATCGGCGCGATGGCGGCGCAGGGTATCCCGCCGTTCAGGGCTGCCGTAAGCGGAGTATACTGCCACGGGCTGGCGGCGGATATTGCTGCGCGGGAGCTTCCGCGGGAATATATGCTCGCGGGTGATGTTACGGCGGCGCTTCGGGAGGTATATCGCTCCTCTGAATAACGGGATAGTCCCTCCATTGCGCGGGATACTCCCATGAAACGGAGGATAACTGTGAAAATATCTGAAAAATGCGGAAAGATACTGATGTGCGGTGCTGTTACTGCGGCTCTGTGCGGCTGCTCGGCGAATCTGCCGTTTACCGCCCCCAAAACCGCGAGCTTCGACACGCGGTACAGCGTGAACGCCGACATAACCTGCGGGGAGCTTGAAGCGTCCGCGGAGGTAAGGCGCACGGGCAGCGGTAGCTGGGAATTTCGGTTCACCGAGCCGCAGCAGCTCTCGGGGCTGACCCTCTCGCTTGACGACAGCGGGCTTACCGCAAGTCTGGGCGCGCTGACCTTTAACGTTGACCCGAACGAGGTCTACACCATGATCCCCGATATAATCTCGGCGGCGGTGGACACTCTCCCCGAGCTCCAACAGGAAAGCCTGTCGGAGAAGGACGGCGTTATCACTCTAACCACCCAATTCGCCGAAAAGCCCGTGACCATAACCGCCGCAAAGGATACGGGAGAGCTCATCTCGCTGAAATGCCCCTACTACAAGCTGGCGGTATATTTCAGCGGTCAGGAGGAGCTTGTCGAAACCATTGAGGAAACCGAGGAGCTTATCCTTATCACCCAGGACGAATAAAAACGGGGCTGCACGCGGTGCAGCCCCTCTTTGATCCTAATTCAATATCTCATTGACATTCTTAGCGCATATTCCTACCATCTTGCTGGCTATCCTCGCGGCGTGCTCCACGGAGATGGCGCCGTCGGAATGGATATAATCGATATAAACGTTAAAAAAGCCGCCCGAGATAAACGCCGAAACTATAGCGGCGTCGCTGCCGCGCTTTTTGGAGATATATTCCACTATCGTTTCCGCGGAGCGCTTTATGATCCCTTTCAGCCGCGACATCAGCATTCCCCTCATATCCACATGGATAAGATGAAAGTAAAAATTGAACTCACCGCTTATAAGATCATTAAACTCAAGAAACAGCTTATAGGTGCTCTCCTCGTAATCCTGCGGATCGAAATTCTCGGCAAGCTGCTTCAAAGCCGCGATAAAATCCGTTTCCACCTCTGTGAGTATATCGGTGATGTTCCTGTAATGGGTGTAAAAGGTGCGCCGGTTGACGTTAGCCTCCGCGGTAAGCTCGCTTATGGTGATATCGGAGATATCCTTGTTTTCCATTATTCTGAACAGCGCGCCCCGTATCGCCTTTTTTGTGCGGACGACCCTCTTGTCGGTATCATGCCGTGCCGAGCTTGTCAATGCGATCGCTTCCTTTCACAGAATGTGATTTTTCATGCTTCAAACTTTCCGAATACAGCGAACAACAGTTTTTCTCAACTGTTCAATAACTCGATAATATTATATACCATCTCACCGGATTTGTCAAGATAATTTTACAACAAGAATTTCAGATTTTCTAATGCCGCGCCATATACGGCGCGGTTATGCTGTACATATGAAATAGCAGGGCAAAAAACAATCACAGATGCTTAACGCTTTTTCTATATGCCATCAATTCCCCCTCACTCGCATGGTTGATTATTTTATTGAGAAATCCAAGCAGCTTTTCCCTATCCTTAGGAATATCCGCCTGAAAATGAAAAGCGTTTGATGAACCCATTGCCGCCACACAAGTTTTGATCTTCAAATGTTCGATCAATGTTCTGATCTCCATATATTTTTCAAGCTCGCTTTCCTCGAACCAATTACCGTCTTTTATTTCTTCAAAAAGTTTCGAATCGGGATATATTGTAAGCATATTTGCTCCTATCAAAATCGGTTTGAGTTGATTGCACACATCGGCTGTAAGTTTCGCGCCGATCTCACCGCGCCCCGCACCGCTGATTCCCGCAAGATAGAAAAAGCTATAACGTATTCCCGCCTTATCCAAGCGGCTGCATTGATTGATGATGTCTGCGGAAACATATCCTTTATTCATAAATGCCAAAGCATTATCATCACCCGTTTCGATACCGATCGTAAGCGCGTCATACCCCATTTCGGATAGGCTTGAAAGTTCATCATCGGTCTTTGCGGATATGTCTGTTATTCTCGCAAACGAACCAATTGTCTTGATAAAAGGCAAATATTTTCGGATAAGCGCTGCTATCTCCGATAATTTGTCATAAGATAACACAAACGGATTCGCACCTGTCAGAAAAACTCTATCGGTCGTAAAAGATTTATTTCCTGTCATGATTGAAGTTATCTTTGATATCGGATCACAAAGTGCCGTTTGCAGCTCAAGCAGATCCGTTTCAATGTCATTGATATGTGACATTCTGAAATTAAACGGCAGATCGTTATAAAGTGTGCAGAATTTGCATTTGTGGTGAGTACACCCCGCCGTTACCTCCAATAAAAGCGACCTTGCTTCGTATGGCGGTCTCCAAATCGTTCCTGTGTAATGCATAATAATCATCTCCTTTATAAGTATTTTAGGTTATTCACTCGTAAATTTCAAGTACTGTACTTTTCTGAAGTATATATAAATTTTGATATACCTTGATTTTTACTGATTGTTATGATATAATGTAATCGGGAGATGGTAATATGAAGAAAACTCAAGAATCAATAAAGCGTTGTCCAACTGTTTCGGCATTGCAAAAAATTCTCGGCGGCAAGTGGAAGATAGAAATTTTGTATTACATTTCTTTTGAGAATGTTTGCCGTTTTGGAGGATTGCGCAAGCATATTGCCGATATTACGGAATCAAGCCTTACAAAACAACTGCGCGAGCTTGAATCGGACGGATTTATTACACGGCACGATTTTGGAGAGGTGCCGCCACACGTTGAATATTCTCTTACCGAATTGGGTATCAGCTTTATTCCGATCTTAGAACACATGAAACGCTGGGGAGAAGAAAATCTTGGTGCCTTGATCAACACTTGATCAGACTTATATATAAAAAGCGAGGAAATTTTCATTCCCTCGCTTTTTATATTTTGCATGCCGTTTCCTTTGTACGTGCGATTATTCCCATTCGTTAATTTTAGCCGCTTCCTCGTACATTCTCAGGTAGCTCTCATAGCGCGACGGGAATATATTCCCCGCCTCGGCGGCGGCTCTTACCGCGCAGCCCTTTTCCTTAACGTGAGCGCAGTCCGAAAACTCGCACCCGCCCGAAAACTCCCCGAATTCGCGGAAAGCCCCGTCCAGCTCTCCCTTTGGAATACGGCAGTACCGCTCGGTATCGACCGTGGAAAACCCGGGAGTATCCGCGATATATCCACCCGCCAGCTTATACATCTCCACCTGGCGGGTGGTATGCCGTCCTCTGCCCAGCTTTTTGCTGATATGAGCCGTTTCCAGAGACAGCGAGGGGAACAGAAGATTCATAAGACTGGACTTTCCCACGCCCGAATTGCCGATAAAAGCGGTAACCTTTCCCGAAATGAAATCCAGGACCGCTTCCCCGCCTCCGCCGCTCATATTGTTTACAACGCACACCGGAATACCTATTGAGGAATATATTTCGGGGAGCTCTCCCGCGTCCTTAAGATCGATCTTTGTAAAAACTATCATGGGCTCTATCCCCTTGCTGTCGGCGATAGCCACCAGCTTGTCAAGAATAAAGCGGTTCGGCGCGGGCTGGGTGCAGGAGTTCACAAAAACTATCCCGTCCAGATTAGCCAGTGGCGGGCGAACCAGATAATTCTTCCGCTCGTATATCTCCGCGATGACCGGCTCGGAATTGTCCCCGATCTCCACCCGCACGTTATCTCCCGCGCAGGGGCTTATGCCGTCAAGGCGGAATATCCCCCTCGCGGCGCATTTCACCGGTTCACCGTTTTCTCCCGCAGCACCGCTGAGGGCATCTACATAGTAGATACCCCCAACAGCCTTTATTATCTTACCGTCAAAAGTTTTCGCCGGAATAAAGATCATCTCCCTCAGTCAACGGGGATCGCGCCAGTCGGCTCGCTTGTGTTGCCGGTATCCGGCTCGGTGGCGGGCTCGGAGTTATGCTGTTCCTCGGTCTCTACCGTGGGAACGTCCGGCTCGTCGGACTCGGGCACGGGCTCGTCGGTCTCCTCAACCGGTACGGCATCGGGCTTTGACAGCTCACTGAATATCTTGCTGTTCTGCTGGAGTATCTCATATTTCGGCTTATCATCCTCGTTCTCTCCGAAGTCTACCTCAAACTCCATATAAGTGCCCGTCTTGCCCGTAGCAACGGATTCCACATTGATAGCCACCTGCTTCTTCTCGCCCGTCTTTCCGGTAACCTCCACCTTGAAGGATTTATTCGCCGAAAGGCTTACGTCGCGGGTCTGGGTCATCTCCTCGTTGAGTATACCGTCAAAGTAATACTTGAACACGAACTCGCCCGACGCGCTGTTAGGCAGAGATATGGTGTAGCTCTGGGTCTTTTCGGGTATCTCGCCGGAGCTTACATAGAGCGTTACCTCTGTGTTGCGGTTTACTCTTGTCTGCGGGTCTATGCTCTGACGGAGCACCTTGCCGCGCTCCTCCTCGCTGTTTTCCCACTCAACGCTCGCTATAAGGTAATACTCCTCGCAGCGCTCCATCGCCGTGGTGTAGGGCAGGTTGACAAGATTCGGCATGAACATCGCCACGTCCTCGGGACCCATGCTGACTATCAGCACTACCGTCGAGCCCTGCGGCGCCATCTCATGCGCGGGCGGATCGGTCCTTATAACATAATCCTTGGTCACGTCGTCGTTCTCAACGTAGGTCTTGGAAACCTTGAAGCCGTCCTTTTTGAGCTGCTGCTCCGCCGCGTCAACGGTGCGGTTGGACATATCCTGTATCTCTATCTGCTTCAGACCCATGCTCACCTTTACGGTGACGGTCTGACCTATCTTTATCTTGCGGGACTCGGGGAACTCCTGCTCGAATATCTCGCCCTTGGTGACCTCCGACCACTCCTGCTGCGCCATAAGATTCATATAAGACGAATACTGCTCCTGCGCCTGCTCCCAGGTAAGTCCGAGCAGATTGGGCATTGGGAATTCATCGTCGTCCGTAACGCTGATGGAATCGCTGTTATCGCTGCCCGTGATGACGTTGATAATATCGCTCGGCTCCTTGTTGAAAGCGTCGGAGACCAGCGCCAGCACTAGGAACACCGTGCAGATTATAAACGCCGTGCCTACCGCGAAAAGGATAGGTATGAGCGGCGAGCGGCGCTCCTCGTACTCGTCGTCGTCATCGTCGTCATAATCGTCGTATT
>CAZKJC010000068.1:0-4462 GCA_964552995.1 uncultured Ruminococcus sp. | reverse complement strand
ATTCGTACTCCTCCGGCTCCTCGTATTCCGGCTCCTTCTTGCGGCGCGGCTTTTCGCGTTCGGGGGAGTTGGGGTGATCGAAATACTTGGTAGAGCCGTCCGCGGAATTGTACTTGTAGTCAAAAACGATCCCGGGGTTCTTTTTGAACTCCTCCAGATCCTTTATCATCTCGCCCGCGGTCTGATAGCGCTGGTAAGGCTCCTTCTGCATAGCCCTGAGCACTATCTGCTCCAGCCCCTCGGGTATGGTCTCGTTTATCTCCGTGGGCTTTTTGGGAGCGCTCTGCATATGCTTCAGCGCGATAGCCACGGGAGTATCCCCGTCAAAGGGCTTCTTGCCCGTGAGCATTTCATAAAGCGCCACGCCCACCGAGTAGATATCGCTGCGCTCGTCCGTGATATCTCCGCGCGCCTGCTCGGGGCTGATATAGTGCACCGAGCCGATGGTCTTTTCGGACATGGTCTTGTTATTCTCGCGGTTGAAGCGAGCAATGCCGAAATCCATGACCTTTATCGTGCCGTCGCGCAGCAGCATTACATTGGAGCTCTTCACGTCGCGGTGAACTATCCCCCTGTCATGCGCGTGCTGCAAAGCGCGGAGTATCTGGATCGTGAAATGAACCGCGTCGCGCCACTTGAGCAGTCCCTGCTGCTCGATATAATCCGTGAGCGTGATACCGTCCACATACTCCATAACGATAAACTGCACCTTTTCAGTGAATCCCACATCATATATCTTCACGATATTCGGGTGGGAGAGCAGGGCTATCGCCTTGCTTTCGTTGCGGAAGCGGCGCAGAAACTCGTCGCTGCCCGCAAATTCGGTCTTGAGTATCTTGACCGCCACCACGCGGTCCTCCTCAATGTCCTTGGCGCGGTATATATCCGCCATTCCGCCGACGCCTATAAGCTCTATCAGCTCATATCTTCCGTCGAGCTTTTTTCCGATATTGCTGTCCATGTATTTTCCGCCATTTCTCCATACATCTTTTGGATTTGTTCCGGTGTTCCCCGCGCCGTATGGAAACGCGGGAGTATATGGTATATAAAGGTTGTCTTGAAGCTGTAATGCTTTTAAACTATGTTGACAAGAGGTAAATGATTTGAATTTGAATTTTCCCGCACCGATACAAACGACGCTTTGCGTCGTTTGTATCTAGCCTCTATTTGAAAGCTCCGTTCCGCTTACGCTCCACTGCGCTTTCAAATAGGCTTGCGGGAAAATTCCTGCGTGGGCGTTATGCTGCTGTATGCCCGCACCACCCATGATCTCACGATTTTTAAGCCCCTAAACGTTTATAAGGGCTACGGAAACATTATCATGTCCCCCGTTATTGTTAGCGTATTCAATCAGCTTATCGCAGCAGTTTTCGGGCGCGTTGTCGAAGCATATGTCGAGAATATCCAAATCGTCCCCGTATGAGGTCAATCCGTCCGAGCACAGCAGCAGCATTTCCCCCTGCTTCATATCCAGCTCGAAATAATCGGGAGTGACGTTGGCGTCCGCGCCGATAGCCTTGGTTATCTTGTTGCGCTTGGGGTGATTTCTCGCCTGCTCCTCGGTGATCTCGCCGCGGTCGACAAGCTCTCTTACATGAGAATGATCCTTGGTGATCTGCCGAATGCACTCGTCCTCCTCCGAGGAAAAAAGATGATACGCGCGGCTGTCGCCTATGTTCACTATATAAGCCGTCCCGCCGAAAACTATCGCCGCGACGCAGGTAGTTCCCATAACGGAGTTCTCATGCTTGCGCGAGGTCTCGTAAACTATGCTGTTGGCGGCTATCGAGGCGGTTATGAGAAGATTCCTCACGGAGTTCCTGTTCATCATCTCCGAGAAGCTCTCCTCTATCCTTTTCGATATCACGTCGACAGCTATCGAGCTTGCCAGTCCGCCCTCGCTCTCTCCGCCCATTCCGTCGCACAGTATAGCCGCGCAGGCGGTGGGGCTGAGCATCTTGCTCCAGACGTTGTCCTGATTTTCGGTACGTACAAGCCCTATATCTGTTTTACTGAATATGTTCATTTTCCTGCCCGATTACTCCTTTCGAGTATTACGCCCGCGACCTGCCCGCCCGATTCAGCGGTCGGCGGCTTCGTCCCTGCGAAGCTGCCCGCATGCGGCGTTTATGTCCGCTCCCAGCGTTCTGCGCACCGTAGCGTTTATACCCGCCGAGGTAAGCCTCCTTTGGAAGCTCTCCACATAGCGGCTCTTTTTATAATCCCGCTCTCTTATCTCATTTATCGGAATAAGATTGACATGGCAGTTCATTCCGCCCAGCAGCTCTATAAGCTCCCGCGCCGACTGCTCCGTATCGTTTACGCCCTCTATAAGAGAATATTCAAAGCTTATCCGCCTGCCCGTTTTTGAGAAATACTCCCTGCAAGCCGTCATAAGCTCCTCTAAGCCGTACCGCCTGTTCACCGGCATTATCGCGCTGCGCTTCTTGTCCGTAGCCGCGTGCAGCGACACCGACAGCGTAAGCCCCGTTTTGAGCTCCGCAAGCTCGTATATCTTCTCCACTATCCCGCAGGTGGAAAGCGATATATGCCGCAGGCTCATGCCCTCTCCCCCGCTGTTCAGCAGCGACAGGAACTTCATCACGTTATCGAAGTTATCCAGCGGCTCGCCTATTCCCATAAGTACTATACTGTCTACCCGCCGCCCGCTGTCCCGCTCCGTTTCGTATATCTGGAGCAGCATTTCCGACGGCTCGAGGTTTCTCACAAAACCCGCGATAGCGGAGGCGCAGAAACGGCAGCCCATTTTACACCCCACCTGAGTGGAAATGCAAAGGCTGTTTCCGTGCTTGTATTCCATGAGTACAGTTTCGACAGCCTGCCCGTCGGGCAAGCCATATAGATATTTTACCGTATTATCTAGGTCAGATACAAGTCTTTTTTTAATTTTTAGTGACTTTATACAAAATTTTTTTGATAAGCGCTCCCTCAATTGTACAGAAATATTACTCATTTGTGAAAAATCGGTAATTTTCTTTACATGAAGCCACTCATAAATTTGTTTGGCGCGAAAAGTTTTCTCACCCATCGCGAGAATTTCCCGCGTGAGCTCCTCCCTCGAAAGGGATAAAATGTCAATTTCCGTCTGCTCTGTTTCCATTTATTTGATTCTCCTGAATGAAGCGGTAAAGAATCCGTCGCCGCCCCCCTCGTCGGGGAAATAGGTGCGCTTGAAGCTGTTCTCCGCGGCAAGCGGCACTGACTGTACTATCGGCGAGAACTCGGGGTGCTCGGCGGCGAAGCGGTCAGCTATCTCGTCGTTCTCCGCGCGGGAAAGCGTGCAGGTGGAGTAGACCAGCGTTCCGCCCACCTTAACGTATTTCGCGGAGGTTTCCAGCACCACCCACTGCATTTCGGGAAGCTCCCTGAACTCCTCGGGGTCCTTGTATTTTATCTCGGGCTTTCGGCGTATCACGCCCAGCCCCGAGCAGGGCACGTCGCACAGCACCCTGTCCGCCATGGGGAGCTCCTCGTTGAACTGCAGCGCGTTGTTCTGCCGCGGCTCGATTATTTTCAGCCCGAGCCGCTCCGCGCCCTTTCCGATAAGCCCCACGCGCTGCTCGTGCAGGTCCATGCTGATTATCCGCCCGTTGTTCCCCATCATCTCCGCCATGGTGAAGCTCTTTCCGCCCGGGGCGGCGCACAGGTCGAGCACCGTTTCGTTGAGTATCGGTCGCAGAGTGATACAGCAAAGCTGCGATGAGATATCCTGCACATGGAAAAGTCCGCTGCGGTAGGCTCTGCTTTTCTCGATATCCCCCGTTTTTTCCAGCTTTATACAGCCCGCCAGCCCGGGGTACTTTTCCGCGGAAATACCCTCTTTTTTCAGCATATCTATCAGATCGTCCGCGCTTATTCTGAGATTATTCACGCGCGCGTATACCGGCGGTCTGCCGAGGGACGCTTTCAGCGCCGCCGCGGTCTTGTCCGCGCCGTATTCCGCTGTGAGCTTGTCCGCCAGCCACTGCGGGCAGGAATACTCTATCGAGAGCCGCCGCGCCGCGTTAAGCCCGCCGTAATCTATCCGTTTCCCTCCGCGGATAAACCCGCGCAGCACACCGTTTACAAAGCCCTGCGCGCCGAACAGCTTCATTTTCTTGCAGAGCTTCACGCTCTCGTTCACCGCCGCGCTCTCGGGCACGGAGGGCATATACAGCAGCTGATACAGCCCCACCCTCAATATATCCGCAACGCCGTCCTCCATCTTTACAAACGGCACGGAGCTGTTCTTTTCAATGATATAGTCAAGGGTGAGCCGCCTTTCGATAACGCCGTAAAACAGCGCCGCCGCGAAAGCCCTGTCCTTGGGGGACAGCTCGTTCTCCCCGAGCGCGGAATCCAGAATAATATTTGAATAGCCTTTGCCGCTGTCCATCTTTTGCAGCAGCCTTACCGCTGTAAGTCGTGCGTCCGCCATGTTACCTCCAAAATTTAATTTATA
>CAZKJC010000067.1:9135-10853 GCA_964552995.1 uncultured Ruminococcus sp. | reverse complement strand
GCTACTTCACCGATGAAATGCTTAAGGCAAACGGCAAGAGCTTCAAGGATCAGACGGTAGTTATCTCCGGTTCGGGCAACGTTGCTATCTATGCTACAAAGAAGGCTACGGAGCTTGGCGGCAAGGTAGTTGCTCTGTCGGATTCCAACGGATATATCTACGATCCCGACGGAATCGAGCTTGACGTCGTTAAGCAGATCAAAGAGGTTGAGCGCGGCAGGATCAAGGAGTACGTCGACAGGACTTCTCACAAGAACGCGACCTACACCGACGGCTGCAGCGGCATCTGGACGATCAAGTGCGACATCGCTCTTCCTTGCGCTACTCAGAACGAGATCGACGGCAAGTCCGCGGAGATACTCGCGAAGAACGGCTGCTACGCTGTTGCGGAGGGCGCGAACATGCCTTCCACTCCCGAGGCTATCGAGGTTTACTTCGCAAACAATATGCTGTACGGTCCCGCTAAGGCGGCGAACGCGGGCGGCGTTGCTACCTCCGGTCTTGAGATGAGTCAGAACTCCATGCGTTACAGCTGGACCTTTGAAGAGGTCGACGCTAAGCTCAAGGGCATTATGCAGTCCATCTTCAAGAGCTGCGACAAGGCGGCTAAGGAGTACGGCATGCCCGGCAACTACATGGCAGGCGCGAATATCGCGGGCTTCCTTAAGGTTGCGGAGGCTATGAAGGCTCAGGGCTGCGTTTAAGCGGTAAGACAAGATCAGCGGCGGCACATATCGTGCCGCCGTTTTTGTGTCAAGAGATCAAAAAGCCGGCTAACTGCCGGCTTTTGTTTTAAGAATGCTTTACACGATCGGCTTCTTCGGCGCGCTTCGCGTTGTTGAAGCGGTCAAGCGTGCCCACAAGGTATCCCGTGATCCTGCGGATACGCTGGAAAGGCTCGGCGGAGAAGTGGTACTTGGCGTTGATATAATCGCCGTCCACCTCGAGCTCGATCGACGTCAGGTTCTTTTCGGGGAATTTCTTCTGTGCGCTCTCAACATAGTAGTTGATCTCGTCGCTCTCGAGAGTTCCTCCCGTAACGTTTACATTTACCATTATTATCACCTCATTTGCTTGTGTTTTTATTATATCACAATATATTGTATATGTCAACCGTGATATTGTACAAGTTTTGCGGTGAAAATTTGTAAAGCCGCGCCGTTATGGGAAAATATTTTTTGCGGGAGATAAAAAATACCTCCCGCCTGAACGGGAGGTATCTGAAAAAGCGAATCAACCCTTTACAGCACCGAGTGCAACGCCCTTAACAATGAATTTGGAAAGAGCCAGGTAGATCACAACAACGGGGATAATGGACAGTATGATGGCAAGATTGCGCACACCGAAGTCCGTTATCTTATCGTTGCTGAGGATAGCCGTAACCATCATAGGCATGGTTCTCTGCTCAAGCTTACCGGATACGAGCAGCATGGAGGGTGTGTAGTAGTTGTTCCAGCTTGCTACGAAAGCGAATATAGCCTGGACCGCGAACGCGGGCTTGAAGATGGGCAGCGATATCTGGAGGAACGTCCTGAACTCGTTGCAGCCGTCAATACGCGCCGCTTCTACGATATCCAACGGGAATGACGATCTCATGTACTGAAGCATGAAGAATACCACCGCGGGAGCCGCAATAGCGGGCAGGATCAAGGGGGCATAGTTGTCAAGCCACTTGATCTTAGCCATGAACTGCAGGAAACCTGTGGAAACGACCTGGG
>CAZKJC010000067.1:0-9125 GCA_964552995.1 uncultured Ruminococcus sp. | reverse complement strand
TCGGGATCATCATGATCGCGAGAATAAATGTCGTTGCCGGACCTTTCAGCTTGAAATCATAAACCGTCAGACCGTAAGCGGTAAGTCCCGAGAAGAAAACGGAAAGTGCCGCTGATGACAGCGCAATAAACAAGCTGTTGCGATATCCGAGCCACACATTGAATGTGTCTGTGTAGGCACCGTTCTGTATGGTGGGGTCGTTAAGCGACTGAATATTCTTTATCAGCTCAGCGCTCGGCAGAAATGATACACCGTTGGCAATGATATCGTTGGAGCTTCTCGTAGCGTTGACAAGAATTATGTAAATGGGAAGCAGGCAGATTATTGTGAGAATTATGCAGACGATAAGTCTGATTATGGAATGGATCGCTATCTTCGTCCTATAAGTCTTGTCGGAGTTGTTATATGAGTCAGCCATAATAATTCATACCTCCCTTACTTCTTCTTGCGCTTTTTAACAGGCGCAGCCGAATCCGTATTGAACTTGTATACGATCATTCCGAGAATAGCGGTGATGACAAACAGTATCATCGAAGCTGCCGCGGAGTAACCGTAGTTGGGCGAGGACTGGTGGAAGTTCTGATAAATGAACACCGCACCTGTCTCGAGGGAGGGTCTTATCGTTCTGCCCTCGTGGAGCAGATAAGGGATATCAAACATCTGCAGACCGCCTATCATCGATGTTATGAAAACATAAATGAAGATGGGCTTAAGAATAGGCATGGTGATGCGGAAGAAAGTGTTAGCCCCGCTTGAGCCGTCGATCTCGGCAGCCTCGTAGATAGAGGGATCGATACCGAAAATACCCGACAGAAGCAGCAGCATGGTGTTTCCGAACCACATCCATGACTGTATCAGCATAACCAGAATACGCGATGACCATACATCATTGATAAACTTGATAGGCTCAATAATGGCTTCCCAGTTTATCAGCAAAGAGTTTATAGCACCATATTTGGAGTTACCGAACAGCAGTAAGAACATACCTGCGACAGACGAAGCCGTGATGATGTTAGGCAGATACATAATGACCTTGAAAAAGCCTGTTCCCTTGATCTTGATCCTTGCGTCGGAGAACCAGACTGCCAGAAGGAGTGAGAGAACTATCTGAACAACAAAGTTACCTACCCAAAGGATAAGCGTATTACCCATAGAGTTCAAAAATTCTTTTTGAATCGCGTTTGCAGCTCTGTCAGCTCCGCCGAACAGCAGATACTGATAGTTCTGCAAGCCCACAAATACGTCCGCGCTCGCACCGTTGCCCTTAAAGCTAAGTATAAAGGTGTTTATAAGCGGATATACCATGAAAAAAGCATACACGATAAAGAACGGAGCAATAAATATGTAGCCGTATTTCGCATAGCTCACCGACTTGCGTCTTTTACCTGTCGCCTGCATAATGCACACCCTTTCGATTTATCCGTATTAAAAAATCACAATATACGCTTACGGGGAAGTCCCCGTAAGCAATATATTGTAACTCATCGGATAATATTTTTATTTATCGCCTTGGAAAAATCAGTCAACTACAACGTCGGGAAGAGCAGCAGCAACAGAATCCTTGAATGCCTCAATAGCCTCTTCCTTAGTAGCGTAGGTGCCGTCCAGGTAGCCGTTTACGGAGTCGTTGAACTTGCCCTTGATTACAGAGTCGTACTTGGTGATCTTGCCCTCGAGATCCAGCTTATCCATAACCTTGGAGAGGATCTCGTAGTGGTTCTGACCGTTCAGAAGCTTGTTGGAAGCAGTCAGATCGCTCATAACGGTAGTGTTGTTTACGAAGTCGCCGGTCTTCTCAGCGTAGCCCTTCATATCATCTGCGTTCTTGCAGTAGAACTCGATGAACTCCTTAGCGAGGTCGGGGTTATTGCACTTGGTGGAAACGCCGATGTAAGAACCGCCCCAGTACCAGCCGGTAGGACCTTCGCAGATAGCCATGTTAGCGCCCAGAGCCTCGTCACCGTCGGTGAAGTTGAAGAGGATAGAGCCCTCGTTAACGGTCAGACCCCATGTAGGAACGAAGTCGCCCAGAGCTGTACCGTCCTTAATTGCAGCATACCAAGGAGTATCCCACTGAGGAACGTTTGCAAGGGACTTGTTGTCCAGCATCTGCTTAGCGATATCGTAGAAGTCCTCTGCGGTATCCATAACCAGAGCGCCGTTAACTACCCAAGGCTGAGTTCTGTTGGACTGGAATACCTGCCACAGACCGCCCTCTGTTGCCTGGATGGAGCAAGTGTTGCCGGATGCCTCGTAAAGCTGTGCGCCGGTAGCCTGGAACTTATCCCAATCGCTTACCAGAGCCTGCATCTCATCGGGAGAGTTAACGCCCAGATACTCCTTAGCAAGGTCAGCTCTGTATACAAAGCCGCCGGGGGTAGCCTGGAAAGAGTTAGCCTTGAATACGCCGTCATCGCTCGTACCATAGGACAGAGTGTAGCTGAACGCATCGGGGAAGTCGGACTTGCTCAGACCGATGGTGTCGTAGCCTGCGGTCAGGCTGTCGTCGTTGATGTAATCAGCAACCCAGTCAGCGTCGAAGATCATAAGGTCAGCGTCGCCGTCGCCCTGGAGGTACTGCTTGTAGCCGTCACGAGCGCCTTCGCCGTTATCGCCTACGCCTACGAATGTAACCTTGCTGGAATCGTAGCCCTTTGTCTCGAGGAAGTACTCGATCATGGTCTTGGTATCGGAGTTACCGTTCCAGGTCAAGATGGACAGTGTGTCGCCATCTGCAGCAGGTGCGTTATCGGGGGTAGAAGCGTCGTCGGGGGTAGAAGCGTCGCCGCTGTTGTCCGCAACACTGTTGTTGCCGGAGTTAGGGGTGCTGTTGTCGTCGGTCTTGCAGCCTGCAAGAGACAGTACTGCGGCAGACGCGATCAGCGCTGCCAATATTCTTTTCTTCATAAGTTTTTTCCTCCCAGAAAATGGTTTCATTTACTCCTTAATTAGGAGCGTTTTAAGAGATTGATCGGTTCATACGAGCGTTACCGAAGTCCGCGGAAAATTTTGCGGAAAATCGGCGTGATCGTCTTCCGATTACATTTGTAAGTTTAGCACAAATTTCACTTTTTTGCAAGTCTTTTTTCAAAACTTTTTTTGTGCAAATAGCACGAAAACGTTTTCAAACCGCCCTGCTTGTTCATTATGACATATTCTTAACTTTATTACTTAAATATACCGCGAGCATTTTCTGCCTCTTTTTTCCCCTTAAACAAGGGCTTTGTTTATGCGCGAATTTTTTAAGCGGTATTTTTAAGTAAACTATTTCGTTTTTGTTGCCAATTTGTAATAATTGATTTGGTAAAAGTGCTGAAAAATTATTTTCTTTATCGGAAAACGTTATCATCAATGCTTTTGCAAGAATAAATCCCGCCGAAAGCTCGGCGGGATAAAATTTTATACTGGGTGCACCTTATTAGTCTTATCGCAGTGCTCCGCGTCAATGCCTACCTGCTTGTCGCGGCGCTTCTCAAAGAATTTGGGCGCAACCTTCGGGAACATTGCGTAGGTGAGGATATCCTCCACGCTGTCGCCGTCCACCCACTCCCCGGCTTCCTGCTTCATGGTCTCAAACTCGGGAGAGAGCTGATCCGCGGGCCGGCAGGTGATGGGCTCTTCATCGCCGATGATCTTCTTTCTGAACTCGGGGTCGATCTCAACGGGAGTACGTCCGTACTCGCCCTTTACAAGTCCCTTGAACTCCTTTGTAACGGTCTTGTAGCGCTCGCCCATAATTATATTGAACACAGCCTGAGTGCCGACGATCTGCGAGGTGGGGGTAACAAGGGGCGGATATCCGCTGTCCTTGCGCACTCTGGGAACCTCCTTGAGAACGTCCTCAAGCTGATCTGCCTTGCCCGCCTGCTTAAGCTGCGACAGCAGATTGGAGAGCATTCCGCCCGGCACCTGGTAAATAAGCGCGTTGGTGTTGGTAGCGAGCATAGAGGGATCGAGCAGACCGCTGTCGATGTACTTTTTGCGCAGCTTCATAAAGTAGTCGCGCACCTCGTTGAGCTTTACCAGATCAATGCCGGTGTCGTACTCCGTGCCTTGGAAAGTCGCCACGATTGACTCCGTGGGAGCGTGGCTGGTGCCCAGCGCGAGCGGGGACATAGCGGTATCAACAGCGTCAACGCCAGCCTCGACAGCCTTGATAATGCACATCGAAGCCAGACCGGAGGTATAGTGCGTATGGAGCTGAACGGGGATCTTGACCGCGCTCTTGAGATCCTTTACAAGGCTTTCCGCCTCATAGGGCGTGAGCAGCGCCGCCATATCCTTTATGCAGATGGAGTCCGCGCCCGCGTTCTCTACCTGCTTTGCGTAGTTCATGTAATACTCGTGTGTGAAGACCTCGCCGAGAGTATAGGAGATGGCTACCTGAGCGTGTCCGTTCTCCTTTTTAGCCGACTTTATGGCTGTCTCCAGGTTGCGGATATCGTTCAGCGCGTCGAATATACGGATTATGTCGATACCGTTGGCGATGGATTTCTGAACGAAATACTCTACCAGATCGTCCGCGTAGTGACGGTAGCCCAGCATATTCTGTCCTCTGAACAGCATCTGGAGCTTGGTGTTAGGCATTTCCTTGCGTAGTATGCGCAGGCGCTCCCAGGGGTCCTCGTCCAGAAAGCGTATGCAGGAGTCAAAGGTCGCTCCGCCCCAGCATTCCGCGGAATAAAACCCGATCTTATCCATCGTGGACAGTATCGGACGCATATCGTCCATTGACATTCTCGTAGCGAGCAGCGACTGGTGCGCGTCGCGGAGAACGGTTTCGGTTATATTTAATTTAGCCATTTTTACCTCCCCGGGATCAGGCGTTGATCGTAACGACCGCCGCGCCGGTTTCTACTGCTTCGCCCTTGTTTACGCAGATAGACGCAACAACGCCGTCCTTATCGGAAACGATATCGTTCTCCATCTTCATTGCCTCAAGAACCGCCACAACGGTGCCGTTGGTGACCTTATCGCCTACCTTTACCTTTACGTCGACGATAGTGCCGCGCATGGGCGCGTTTATGGAAGCGTTGCCCGCAGCGCCTGCCGCAGCCTTGGGAGCAGCCTTTTTGGGCGCGGGAGCGGGAGCAGCCGCGGGAGCCGCGGAAGCTCCGTCAGCCTCGTCAACAGTTACGTCATAAGCATTTCCGTTTACGGTTATCGTATATCTTTTCATGTCAAATACCTCTCAAAATTTTTTTATCGGTCAGAACGCATAATTAGCGCGCTTTCTGGAATAGGAAGCAGCAACGCGCTTGTTAAGGCACATAGTAACGGCGGACTGAAGTCTCTCGCGCGTGTCCTCGGGGGCGATAACGCCGTCTATCATGCCGAGTGACGCCGCCGCGAACGGAGAGGTCTCAAGCTCCTCGCCCATAAATACCTTGCCCGCTTCGGGATTCATCGGCGCTATCGCCGCGCTCTCCCACGCATAGCTTATATCGGCGCTGTCAAACGCCGCAAATGCCGCGCCGAAGGCTTTTCCCGTGATCAGGTTTATCTTTGCGGCGGTGGAGGTAGCGTATACCTGCGCAAGCCTTGCGCAGTCCCTTACGGAGCCGCTCAACTCCGCCGCGGAGCTTCCCTCGAAGCCCTCGGTGTCGATTATCGTCACAACGGGAATGGTGAAAACGTCCGCAAACTGCACGAACCGTGCGATCTTTGCGCAATCCGCCGCAGTCAGCTTGGCTCCGCTTGTTGCCACGAAAGCGACCGTTGCCCAGTTTACGCTCGCAAGAGCGGTATAAGCCGCGCTGCCGAACTTCTCGCCCAGCTCGATCACGCTGTTCTTGTCGGCAATTGCCTTTACAAGCTCCGCGCCCTTAAGGCCGGAGGTTATATCCGCGTCGTTTTCGGTGAATCCGTCGTTGCCCGCGTAAGAGATATTGTTCGCGGGGAGCATAGCGAGGATGTTCTTTGCCTTATTCACCGCGTCGGCGTCGTCCTTTGCCGGAACCTGGCAAACGCCCGATCTGAGAGCGTTCTCCGCCGAGCCCGCGCCATCCAGCTTACCGTCCGCGTTGTTAAAGGGAGCGGTAAGGAACAGCTCGCTTTTTTCGGTAACTACCGTGATGTCCGCCATAGCCGCCAGCATAGCCGCGCAGCCCGCGCACACCCCGCATACCACCGCCATCTGGGGAACTACGCCCGAGACCGCCGCGGAAGCCTTCATGATATCGCCGTAGGCAGAGAGCACCGCCATTCCCTCATTGATATCGCCGCCCTTTGAATCGAAAAATCCGACCACGGGATATCCGGATTTTGCCGCAAGCTCGTACACTCTTTTGATCTTTAGAGCCGCGCTTTTATCCACCGCGCCCCCTCTGACGCTCGTATCCTGCGCGAAAGCGCAGACGGTCACTCCGAATACGTTTCCGTAACCCGCGACGACCGAGCTCAGACCTCCGTCGGCGGACAGGAACTTGTCCAGCTCCGTATATCCGTCCTCGTCAAAAAACGCGTCGAGTCTTTTTCTCGCGTCGCTGTCGGGAACGCTTTGTTCCATCTCAGCCAAAGTCTTTGTAAACGCCATTTTGTCTCCTCCGTTTATTATGAATAGAGTGGCTTGTCGTTTGGGCATAGCTCACCCGAAAATTTATCCACAATAATTATACTACAATTTGAGAGAAATAACAAGCAAATTTTACACATTTTTTCGATTTTTTATTTTTTGCAATAAAATTGCCGAAAACCTTGCGCGGTTTTAGGCGTTTTTCACAAAAATCCCCCCGAGCGTATCGGGGGGATCGTTATTGAGCATTATTTCTTGGAAACGGTTATTTTGATCTGAAGCTCGCTTGAACCGTCCTCGGTGGTGCAGGTGATAATTGTAGTGCCCGCTTTTTTGGCGGTAACTACTCCCTTTGCGGAAACCGTCGCAACGGTTTTCTTGGAGGACGACCACACCAGCTTTGTGCCCTTGGGGGTAACGGTCGTGCCGAGAGTGAGCTTATCGCCCTTCTTCATCGTAAGGTTGAAGCACTCCAGCTTGGGAGTGGGATCGTCGCGCAGAGTGGGAGTAAGCGTGATCTTTCCGTCGCCGCCGTCGGTACCGTCAACGCAGACGCCGCGCGCAATGCGGATAAAGTATGTACCCTTTTCTACCTTGTAATTCAGGATCGCGGAGAACTTTTCGATCTTGGTGTTCCAGTGCAGCCACTGTCCGTCGCTGATCTCATCAAAGCTGCCGCTCTTCATGTCCGAGGTGCTTACCTTCAGTGTCTCTCCATCGCTGTTGACAACATAAATATAAAACGTGCCCGCGATAATGTTCGCGTTGAGCTCAAGTATACCGTCCTTTTCAGCGACATATTTGTAGTCAACGTAGTCGTTTAATTTGTCGCCCATTTTTCCGTCCGAATTTTTCATTCCGTCGGTAAGCGATATCGAGGTCGTGCCGATAGGCTCGGCAAACGCGCACACTGACAGTAAAGAGAACATCATGACCGCCGCCAGCAACAGGCTGACAATTTTTTTTGTTTGTTTCATTTTTTTCCTCCGTAAAGTAAAATTTTCGGGCTTATAACCAAGCCATGTGATATTTTAACGCAAAAAAAAAAAAAAAAAAAGGTGACCGTTTTGTGAAAATTAGGTGAAATTTATTGAGCCGCCCGTTTTTAAGCAAAAAAATACGGCAGTCCGATGTACTGCCGTATAAAATGTATTTACTTTGTGCAGTGCTTAACCGCGAAAAACGCGGCTATGCTTTCTATCTGCCCCTCGGTTATGGGAAACCCGCGGCTTTTCAGCACGGATATCTGCTCCTCGGGCAGCTTAAAAAGCGCTCTGTCAAGCCCGTTCTGCGCCGCGAAGTTAAGCGCGGCTCTCACCATACCCTCGTAAAAGGGGAGGGGACAGCTAAGCTCTTCCACCGCGAAATAGTCCGCCTCGGACGAGCACACGCACTTTCCAAGCTCTCCGCCGCCGTCCGACAGAGTGAACACGGCTTGTTTTCCCGAAACGGTGTGTAGTATCTCTATCATTTTCTGCCGCCCTTGCTGTTTTTTCCCACTGCCGCGCGGAGTATCCGCAGCTCGTCCTTGGTCAGCTCACGCCACTCGCCCGGCTTGAGCATTCCCAGCTTCACGCCGCCGATGGCGGTGCGGCGCAGCCGACCGACGTTAAGACCCACGGCGGTGCACATTCTGCGTATCTGTCGGTTCAGACCCTGTTTGATGACAAAGCGCAGCACAGTCCTGTTCGCTGCCTCGCTCAGCACCTCGACGGTGCAGGGGAGGGTATAAGTCCCGTCGTCCAGCTCCACGCCCGACATAAGCCGCGAGAGCTGATCCTCGTTGACGCGACCGTCGATCGTTACCCGATAGGTCTTGCTGACATGGCGTGAGGGGTGCATGATATCATTTGCGAACTCCCCGTCGTTGGTGAACAGCAGCAGCCCCTCGGAGTTCCTGTCCAGCCGTCCCACGGGGTAAAGACGTTCCTCTATGCCGTCCAGCAGCTCCGCGGCGGTTTTCCTGCCCATCTCGTCCTGCATGGTTGTAACATATCCGCGCGGCTTATTCAGCATTATGTAGCGCTTTTCCGCTCTTGCGGCGGGAATGATATCATCTCCCACCTTAATAAGATCGCTCGCGGGGTCTGCCTTATCCCCGACCGAGCAGCTGCGCCCGTTTACCGTGACATAGCCCTGCTCTATCAGCTGCTCTGCTTTTCTGCGCGAGCAGTACCCGCTGTCCGCGATTATCTTCTGAAGTCTTATCTTTTCCATTTGTCCTCTTGATTTAAAAAAATTTTCCGCGAGTGATTTAAAAGAATTTCCTGCGACCCGCACGCAAAAACTCCGCGAGGTTTTGCGCAAAAGGCTACAAAATACCCTAAGCAGCCACGCAATCGTTGCGCAAAACTTTGCTCCGTTTTCGCATGCTCCCGCAGGAAATTCTGCTGCGTGGGCGGTTCGCGGTTCGGATCTGTATGACCCTTAATGCGTGGGCAGGCAGTTGATGTCGGCTTTCAGCGCCTTTGACTGCCCGATTTATAAGGTGGCTCTGGGCTTATAATGCGGTTAAGTTTTGTTGACGAAAGGCTGTTGATATAGGTTGACGAGAATTAAATGATTTAAAAGAATTTCAAAATTCCCGCAAGCGCTCCTCAGTCGCTCACTT
>CAZKJC010000066.1:2861-10856 GCA_964552995.1 uncultured Ruminococcus sp. | reverse complement strand
CCCCGCTTTTGCCGGTTTTTCTTTCTTCCCCCCTCCCCGTAGGTGTCAGCCCCAGTTGGAGCGCGTGAAAGCGCCGCTTTCGCAAATCAATAGAACGGGACCACCTTTAAATCACAACCATCTCAGCAACACAAAAATCCACTTTAACAAAACAAACGGAAAATCAACCTGATAATTACAAAAAACGCCGAGGTCTTGGACATTTTGTCCTATGATCTCGGCAATTTAACGGCGCAAAAATATCATTTTAAATCTTTTTTATACATTCTTGACATATTCGGCTCCCCGTCCCCTTGGACCATGCACAGGAACTCCCAGCCGTAGCGCTCGTAAAAAGAGGTGTGATCGGTGAGAAGATAAAGAGTGTCTATGCCGAGTCCGCTCATATCGTCACAAACGCAGCGCAGCAGCTCTCCGGCTATCCCCTTGCAGCGGTGCCGCTCCTCAACATATACCGCGCAGACGTTCGGGGTCAAGTCCTTGCGGTCGTGAAAATCGTTTTCTATAACGCCGATCCCGCCGATGATCTCGCCGTTTTCGACCGCGGCGTACCACTGTGGTACGCTCCCGCCGCCGTTCAGGCACTCGCTTATGCTTTCCCTGTAAGCCTCAAGCGGCACGCCCCATTTGTCGTGAAACCACTCCGCCGCCCTGTCGGCAAGCTCGGCGTGCTCTCTTATTTTCAGAATTTCCATAATTTCTCCCTTACATTATGATCTCCGAGTGATAGAATCTCTCCTGAAATTCAACAAGCCCCGCTATCTCCTCTTTATTAAAGGAAAGAGCTTCGGGGCATACTACCCACTTTTCCTCTACGTCGTCAAATCTGTGTATCACAGCGATTATTTTGCCTGTGAATTTTTCCACAGCTTTGTCAACGCCGATGATATACGCGTCCTGCTCCTCGCCGTCGGGCGCGATCATCCCCTCGATATAGCCGTAATTCAGCGGGTAGTACATATCGGGGTGCTCGGGGTGATAGCTTCCGAGCGGTCTGTCAACCGTCACCGTGACGACATTTCCGATAATTTTCCCGCATTCTTTAAGGGAATCGCTGAAACGCTTCAAGTCCTTTTTCGTCTCCTCGGAGAGGTTGTTGTACTCGGTGTTATGTATCGCGCCCTCTAAGGTGTACAAATGCACTAAGCAAACGTTGGGGTGCGCCGCCTTAAGCCTTATAAACGCCCGCTTTGCGCCTGTTTCAATAAGCGCCTCACAAGAATCTATACCCACGCTTTTCAGCTTGCTTTCCATCTCTTTGCCGATATTCATCATTGACGTTAATTCCGCCATGCTTTACCTCCTTACTTTCCTTGAACAAAAAAGCGATATTGAAATTATAGCACATCATCTCCTCATTGTCAATCGCGCATTAAAAAACTCCGAAAAAGCTATTGCATTTTTTTTAAAGATGTGATATAATACGAAATTGAAAATCAATATCATATTCGCTAAGGGGGGAGCAAAATGGACGGGAGAGAAAGAAACAGCTACAACACCAAGCAGCGCGACGAAATAGTGGAATTTTTCAACAAGCACCGCGGGACCTGCTTCACCGCCAAGGAGCTTATCAAAAACGGCGGCATATCCGTAGGCGAGGCTACTGTATACAGAACTCTCTCGCGGCTTACCGAGCAAGGCGTTTTAAAGCGGTTCACCGACGGCGAAACGGGCGCCTGCTATCAGCTCAACGAGTCGGAGGAATGCGCGAGCCATTTTCATCTGAAATGCGAGAAATGCCGCAAGATCATACACATGGACTGCGAATTTATGGCGGATATGAAGCGGCATATCGAGGGCAGCCATGATTTCTCGGTGGATATAGGAAAAACGGTCATTTACGGCTTATGCGGCGACTGCGGCAGAGCCGAAAAGGGGGACAAATGAAAAGGATCATCGCGCTGCTTGCGGCGCTTTTATTGATGTGCGGCTGCTCCGCGGGCACAGAAGAAATATCCGAGTCGCAAAAGCTGTCGGTCGTCGTCACGATATTCCCCGCCTATGACTTCGCAAGGCAGGTATTCGGCGATACCGCCGAGGTAACTATGCTGCTTAAGCCCGGGACGGAAAGCCACGCCTACGACCCCACGGCGCGGGATATAGTCAAGATAGATAACTGCGATCTGTTTATTTATAACGGCGGCGAGTCCGACAGCTGGGTTGAGGGTATTCTCGAAGCGGCGGAGGGGGTAAAAACCCTGCGTATGATGGACGCTGTTGAGGCAGTCGAGGAGGAGCGCTCCGAGGGTATGGATGAGTTTGAAGAAGCCGAGGGCGAAGCGGAATATGACGAGCATATCTGGACTTCACCTAAAAACGCTGCCGATATTGTGGAAAGCATAAGACAAGCTGCCGAGGAGATAGCTCCCGAAAACAAAGAGGTATACGACGCGGCGGCAAGCGGATATATCGAGGAAATAAACGCGCTGGACAAGGAACTTGCGGAGCTGTTAGAGGGCGAGAGCCGTTATTTTATTTTCGGCGACAGATTCCCGCTGCTGTATTTTTTCAGGGAGTACGGACTGAACTACTACGCGGCTTTCCCGGGGTGCGGCAGCGAGACCGAGCCGTCCGCGCGCACTATAAGTTTTTTGCTTGACAAGCTGGAGGAGGACTCGGTGCGGACAGTGTTCTACATAGAGCTGTCAAATCATAAGCTGGCGGATACCCTGGCGGAAGAAAAGGGGCTGAGCGCCGCGGAATTTCACACCTGCCACAATATCACCGCCGAGGATTTTGAAGCGGGAGAGACCTATATTTCGCTTATGAGGCGAAATTATGAAATGCTGAAAGAGGTTCTGTAATACGGGATATATACGGAATGACAAACAGATCAAAATAAAATAAAACTGTCTCATTGCATTTGCTGTCATATCGCGGTAAAATGAACGGAGAGCGATCGCTCCGATATAACCGTGAAAGGAAGTTTTGACAATGGCGGGAGAAAGCAAAAAGGATTTCAACAAAATGCTTGCGGACGATAAGGATATGCCGAAGATCGTTGAGATCACAGATGAAAAAAGCATTGAGAAGTATGGGGGCAAGCGAATGTATTTTGCTCCGCCGCGTGATTATGACGCGGCAATGCGGCGTGTTCCAAAGGGTATGGTCACAACGGTGGGAGAGATCAGAGAATATTTCGCCGCGAAAAATAACGCGGATTTCACCGATCCGATCACCGCGGGGATATTCTGTTCCATTGCGGCATGGGCGGCATTTCAGCGCGAAACGGATATCACGCCCTATTGGAGAACTCTCAAAGCGAACGGAGAGCTTAACCCCAAATACCCCGGCGGAGCTGAGGAACAGAAAAAGCTGCTTGAAGCCGAGGGGCACAAGGTCGTATCAAGGGGGAGGACAAATATCCGATATTATGTGGAGAATTACGAGAGTAAAATATTCAGATCGTTTTAGGTTAACGGCTTTGGGGAAAACTGCCGTGAGTGACCCAAGCCCTGCGCATTAAAGCAACGTCCAAAAAGAGCGACAAATCGCCCACGCAGCAAAATTTTCCGCAAGATGCTATGAAAGCGCAGCGGAACGAAGTGGAGCGGAGCTTTCATGGCAGGCTAGCATTGGCTTGCAAAGCAAGCCAATGCGGTGCGGAAAATTTTTTTGAAATCAGGAGTTAAAATGGCGCTTATAAATACCGAAAAATTAACTCTGTCATACGAGAATATGACTGTGATAAAAGAGCTGTCCTTTGAGGTAAACAGCGGAGATTATCTCTGCATAGTGGGAGAGAACGGCTCGGGAAAGAGCACGCTGATAAAGGCGCTGCTGTCGCTGAAAAAGCCGGAAAGCGGCAGGATAGACCTCGGCGACGGGTTAAAGCAGCGTGAAATAGGCTACCTGCCGCAGCAGACGGGCGCGCAGCGCGATTTCCCCGCAAGCGTGGGCGAGGTGGTCATATCGGGCTGCCTTAATTCAAGGGGGATAAAACCGTTTTACTCGCGCCGCGAAAAGGAAACGGCGGCGGAGAACATGGAGCGGCTGGGAATAACGGAGCTTAAAAAGCGGAGCTACCGAGAGCTTTCGGGCGGTCAGCAGCAGCGCGTGCTGCTGGCGAGAGCGCTCTGCGCCACAAAAAAGCTGCTGCTTCTTGACGAGCCCGTATCGGGGCTTGACCCGATGGTAACGGCGGAGCTGTACGGTCTTATCGAAGGGATAAACAAAAGCGGAGCGACTATTATAATGGTGACCCACGATATATCCGCCGCCTTGAGATACGCGAGCCATATTCTCTGCCTGAGATCGGACGATTGGTTTTTCGGAACGACCGCGGAGTTTATCCGGAGCGATGTTTCGGATTTTGTGACGGGAGGGTCGGGCAATGGCTGATATTATAGGGGAGATATTCTCCGCGCCCGTGCTGGTGAGAGCGCTGATAGTGGGCGTTCTGGTATCGCTGTGCGCGGCGCTTCTGGGCGTTAGCCTTGTACTTAAGAGATTTTCAATGATAGGCGACGGGCTGTCCCATGTGGGATTCGGGGCGCTGGCAGTGGCTACGGTCATGAATCTTGCGCCGATGGCGGTGGCGATACCCGTGGTGATCGTGGCGGCGTTTATACTGCTGCGGCTCTCGTCAAACGGGAAGATCAAGGGCGACGCGGCGATAGCGCTTATTTCAACGGGAGCGCTGGCGGTTGGTGTAATGGCGGTTTCAATGTCCCGCGGAATGAATATTGACATAAACAGCTATCTTTTCGGGAGCATTATTTCCGTAAGCGGCTCGGACGTGGTAGTAAGCGTTATTCTCGCGGCGGCGGTGCTGGCTATGTTCGTGTTCTTCTACACAAAAATATTCGCTATCACCTTTGACGAGAGCTTCTCCCGCGCTACGGGGATCAACGCGAATCTGTACAATATGCTGATAGCGCTGCTGACGGCAGTTACAATAGTTATCGGAATGCGGCTGATGGGCAGTATGCTGATCTCAAGTCTGATCATTTTCCCCGCGCTGTGCTCTATGAGAGTTTTCAAGAGCTTTCGCTCCGTTACGATATGCTCCGCGGTTATCGCGGTCGTCACATTTGTCGCGGGAATGATCATATCCTACGCTGCCGATACTCCCTGCGGAGCAAGCATAGTGTGCGTTAATATTGTTGTGTTTGCGGGATTTTTCGCCGTCGGAAAGATCTGTAAGAGAGACGGCTGAATTATCATTTTCCCCGAATATCCCAATGCTTTTCTGTCTTGACAATAAAAGCCGCTTATGGTATAATTTAGAGACGAGCGAAGCGGAGTGCTGCGTACTTGGGCGGGTCGCGGAAAATTTCATATTGAATCAGGAGTAAATATGCGGGAGTTAATTATTGTTGAGGGCTTGCCCTGCTCGGGGAAAAGCTCCGCGGCGCGGTATATCGCGGATAAATATGATATGAAATGCTTTGACGAGGACAGCGGAGAGCACCCCGCCGATCATGAGTTTCACGCGTTTGTTCAGACGTCGGAGCTGAACAAATTCTCTCATAATGAGCAGAATGAAATAGCAGAAAGATCCGAACGGAAATTGGGCGGATTTATTGCTCCGCTTGCGGAATTTCAAGGCGATCTGTTCAATAAGCTAATTCAATATAAGATATATGATTTTCTGCCGTGGGAAACGGAGAAGCCCGTTATGCTCGGAAAGTGGCGCGAGTTCGCGGATAACAAAAAGCCCGATGAGCGGTATGTTTTCAACTGCGTACTGCTCCAGAATCCCATGTGCGAGACCATGATGCGCTTCAACCTCACTCCTGCGGAATCGGAGGAATATATCGGCGAGATTTGCGGTATTATCAAGGCTATGGACCCGCTCGTGGTTTACTTGAAAAACGATGACATCTACAACAGCGTAAACAGAGCTGCCGCCGAACGCGGAAACGACTGGCTCGACGCGGTGATAGATTATCACTGTAACGGCGCATACGGCAAGTCCAAGCAGCTCAGCGGTTTCGACGGCTATATATCCGCTTTGGAGGAATGTCAGCGCAGAGAGCTTGAAATATTGTCAAGAATAAATATTGATAAGGTAGTGCTGGATAATCCCCAAAGGGATTGGGAAGCTGCATATAGGGAACTTGACAAGAGGTTGTCATAAAAGCGATGTGCATTTCGCACACGCTAAAATTACAAAAAACAATAAAGAGCCGCACTTGACCCGTGCGTCAAAGCAACGCTCGCATAGAGCCACATACCGCCCACGCAGCAAAATTTTTCGCAACAAGCTGCTAAATCGCAGCGGAACGAAGTGGAGCGGAGATTTAGCAGCGCGGTAGGCGAACGAAGTTCGCCGGTGCGAAAAATTTTTTTGAGATGAGATCAGGAGAAAAAGATGACTTTCAGAGAATTGTTGGAGAATGACGAATATATTGTCCTCGACGGAGCTATGGGGACTATGCTGCAAAAAAGCGGTCTGAAGCTCGGCGGGCTGCCCGAGGAGTTGAATTTCACGCAGCCGGAGCTGATCGAGGATATTCACCGTCAATACATAGCGGCGGGAGCGCGGGCGGTCTACGCAAACACGTTCGGCGCGAACGCACACAAGCTCAGCGGGAGCAAATACAGCGTTGCCGAGGTCATAGAAAAGGGAATAGAGATCGCCCGAAAAGCCTGCGCGGGAACAGACGCGCTGGTGGCGCTGGACGTGGGCTCTCTGGGGAGAATGATGCGCCCCACGGGCGATATGTCGGTGGACGAGGCTTACGGAATGTTCAAGGAGATAATGCTGGCGGGGCACGGCGCGGATTTTATCGTGCTGGAGACCATGACCGATCTTATGGAGATAAAGACCGCACTGCTCGCCGCCAAGGAGAACACCGAGCTCCCCGTCGTCTGCACCATGACGTTTGAGAAGAATCTGCGCACCTTTACGGGCTGCGGAGTGTCGGCGATGGCGCTCACGCTGTGCGGTCTGGGCGCGGACGTTATCGGCATGAACTGCTCCCTCGGGCCAAGGGAGGCTATGCCCATAGTCGAGGAAATAACGCGGTGGACGAGCGTTCCCGTGCTTATCCGACCCAACGCGGGACTTCCCGACCCGAAAACAAATCTTTACGATATAACTCCCGAGGAATACGCGGAAATTATCGGGGAGATGTCGGGGCTGGGGGTAAAGCTGTTCGGCGGCTGCTGCGGGACTTCTCCCGAGTTTATAAAAGCGGTGAGCGATACCCTGCGCGGGAAAAAATTCACTCCCAAATACGCGGAGATACCGCCCGCGGTCTGCTCCGCCTCGGGAACGGTAAAGATCGACACGGTGCGCATTATCGGCGAGCGTATCAACCCCACGGGAAAGAAGCTGTTCAAGGAGGCGCTGAAGCGGCGCGACCTGGACTACATCATGCGCCAGGCGATAGAGCAGACGGAGGCGGGCGCGGATATTCTGGACGTGAACGTGGGACTTCCCGATATTGACGAAAAGGAAATGATGACCGCCGCGGTTGACGCGGTGCAGTCGGTGTGCGGAGCTCCGCTACAGATCGACACCACCGAGCCGGACGTGCTTGAAGCCGCTCTGCGGCTGGTGTCGGGCAAGCCGATAGTAAATTCCGTCAACGGCGAAGAGGAGAAGCTGGAAACCGTCCTGCCGCTTGTCAAAAAGTACGGCGCGGCGGTGGTAGGTCTTACCCTGGACAGCAACGGCATACCCAAGACCGCCGAGGAGCGCTTTGCCATCGCCGAAAAAATACTGAACCGCGCCCTTGAATACGGCATTCCGAAGCGCGACGTGTATATAGACTGCCTTACGCTCACCGCCTCGGCGGAGCAGGAGGGCGTTATGGAGACCATCAAAGCCGTCCGCATGGTAAAGGAGCGGCTGGGGCTCAAAACCGTGCTGGGAGTGTCAAACATCTCGTTCGGGCTGCCTAACCGTGAGCTGGTGAACTCCACGTTCCTCACCATGGCGATGAACAGCGGACTCGATCTGCCCATAATCAACCCGAATATTCCCGCCATGGCGGGAGCGGTGTGCGCTTACAGACTGCTTTCGGGCTATGATGAGCACGGCGC
>CAZKJC010000066.1:0-2851 GCA_964552995.1 uncultured Ruminococcus sp. | reverse complement strand
GCGGACTATATCGCGCGCTACGCAAACGCGGTGATAACGACGCAGGTGCAGACCGCGCAGACGGCTCAGACAGCTTCGGCAGCGGCAATATCGGATATAGGCGGAGCGGTCGCAAGCGGGCTTAAAGCGGAGTGCGCGGCGGCAGCGGAGCGGCTGCTGAACGAGGGCACCGACCCCATGACGGTCATCAACGAACACCTTATACCAGCGCTCGATACCGCGGGAGAGCGCTTTGAAAAGGGAACGATCTTCCTGCCGCAGCTTATACAGTCGGCAGGCGCGGCGCAGGCAGCATTTGACGTTATCAAGAGGTATATAGCCGCAAAGGGCGGCTCGAACGAGAGCCGCGGGCGGGTAGTGCTGGCGACGGTAAAGGGCGACATTCACGATATCGGGAAAAATATCGTGAAAACGCTGCTGGAGAATTACGGCTTTGAGGTTATCGACCTCGGCAAGGACGTGGACTCTCAGGCGGTAGTCGACGCGGCGGTAAAGTATGATGTGCGGCTGGTGGGGCTTTCGGCGCTGATGACCACCACGCTCAAGAGCATGGAGGGCACTATAAAGCTGCTGCGCGAGAATAACGTGAACTGCAAAATAGTGGTTGGCGGAGCGGTGCTCACTCCCGAATACGCGGAAAAAATCGGCGCGGACTTTTACGCCAAGGATGCCAAGGAAACGGTGGATATCGCGAAAAAGGTATACAATGTGTAAGGGAGGGAATCATGCCCGAGGTTTGGCTGTTATGCGCTTTTGCTATTGTCCCTGTTGCGCTTTTTGCCGTTTTTACAATATACTATTATGTCGGCAAGGGTAAAAAAGTAAAAATTACTGTATTACATAAACGTAAAAACATATTCGATGATTTCAATCAAGTAACATATTCTAACGGAACTTCAACTCATTACACCATTGACTGCACCTTTGATAATTCATCAAAAATCCATACTTTAGGCTGTGAATGCAGTATCTACGAACGATTAAAAACAAACAAATCCTATATTGTTACTATTAAAATGATGGAAATTAAAAAAATACACAAAAAATAATTTTTTATCAGAGCTCAATTACTGCAACGCAGTGTTGAGGCAGGAATTTCAAAAAGTGCGCATTTGCCTAAATGGCAAATGCTGCACGGTTTCCGCTAGGCATGCGCAGCGGAGTTGAGCGGAGCGAAACGCAGCGGAGTATGACTAGCGGAAATTTTGAAATTCTTTTTAAATCATTTGCTTCTCGTCAACATAACTTAAAAGCATTATAGCCAAGATCAACCTTTATACAGACTTAGTGCGCGGAATTTTCATTCCGCGCACCCGATTTTATTTCAAATTATCATTAAGCCTGAAATAGGTATCAGCCAGCTCTCTGAGCTTTGCCGCATCGGAGCGCTTCGGCATATTTTTCATGCGCCAGTTCCAGTTGCCGCCCAGCGTCGAGGGAACGTTCATTCGCCCCTCCTTGCCAAGCCCCATAACGTCCTGCATGGGTATTACCGCGAGATTCGCGGAGCTTGCGTACACGTTGCGGATAAAGCTATAATTTCTGCCCTCGAAAAGCCCCTTTTTAAGGTAGCGCTTAGCCATAGCGCGGGATTTCCCGTCCGCCTCGTCGTACCACTGCATAACGGTGGCGTTGTCGTGAGTGCCGGTATAGGCTACGCAGTTTTTGGGGTAGCTGTGGGGAAGATGATCGTTGTCCGCGTTTTCGGGGTTAAAGCCGAATTGCAGCACCCTCATTCCCGGGAAGCCCGTTTTTCTCAACAGAACCTTCACGCTGTCGAATATCTCCCCGAGGTCCTCCGCGATGATATTTACCCTGCCAAGCTCCGCCTTTATCGCGTCGAACAGCTCCATTCCGGGACCCTGCTCCCACTTGCCGTGCTCCGCGGTCTTTTGCCCGAAGGGTATGGCATAATAAGTATCAAAGGCGCGGAAATGGTCGATACGCAGCACGTCATAATTCTTTGTGGACTTTCTCACGCGCTCTATCCACCAGTCGTAGCCCCTCGCCTTCATTTCCTGCCAGTCGTACAGCGGGTTGCCCCAGAGCTGCCCCGTGGCGGAGAAGTAATCCGGCGGAACTCCCGCCACGCGCTTTGGGTTGCGGGATTCCTCCAACTCGAACAGCTCGGGCTGCGCCCACACGTCCGCGCAGTCGGGTGAAACGTATATCGGTATATCGCCGATTATCTCTATCCCTATGCTGTTGCAGTAGCGGTGAAATCTATCCCACTGACGGAAAAAGATATACTGCTCAAATTTTCTGAACCTTATCTCGTCCCTAAGCTCGTCCTTGTACCGCTCCATAGCCTCGGGAGTCCTCATTTTTATATCCTCGTCCCACAGCGTCCAGGGCTTGCCGCCGAACTTATCCTTTAGCGCCATGAAAAGCGCGTAGTCGTCCAGCCAGTCTGCCTCCTCCAGCGTAAACGAGGTATACCCCACGTCGTCCTCAAACTTCCTTGAAGCCTCGCGTAACAGCTCCGTCTTGGTCTTGTTCACCTTTTCATAATCCACATAATTGGGATCGGCGCCGTAGTCCGCCTGCTCCACCCTATCCCTCGGCAGCAGCCCCTGCTCCGCCAGCTCGTCAAGGTCTATCATCAGCGGGTTCCCCGCAAACGACGAAAACGGCTGATAGGGAGAATCCCCGTACCCCGTCGGTCCTATCGGCAGCACCTGCCAGAAGCGCTGCCCCGCGTCCCTCAGCCATTCCGCGAACGCGTCAGCCTCCCTGCCCAGCGTCCCTATACCATAGGGCGACGGCAGCGACGTTATATGCATAAGTATTCCGCAACTGCGTTTATTCATACTTGCCTCCTGATTTCAAAAAAATTTTTTGCGAGTGATTT
>CAZKJC010000065.1:0-10867 GCA_964552995.1 uncultured Ruminococcus sp. | reverse complement strand
TGCTTTTAAGTCATGTTGACGAGAAGCAAATTATTTAAAAGAATTTCCCGCACCGAAAGAACGTTGCAAAGCAACGTTCTTTCTAGCCCGCCGTGAAGCCAACTCTCCGCTTCGCTCCGTGTTGACTTCACGGCAACTTGCGGGAAATTCATGCGTGGTCGGCTTGCGGTTCTCGGCTTTCACCGCCTTTGACCGCTTGGTTTATGTGTGACTTCAGATTTGCAGCTTATAGCAAAGGTATGCCGCCGAAAGCGCCAGATTAAGATTTATCTCGCCGTTTCCCGCGACCTCGAAAACGCTGTCCAGCATATTAAGGATTTCCGCCTCGGAAAAAGCCTTCGCTATTCCCGCCGCTTCCTTTTTCCCGCAGGAGGTAGCTTCTCCGCCGCAGCGCAGCACCAGCGCGTCCCGCAGAATATCCGTGAAATAATCCAGCACGCCGGCGAAATCCGCCCGACCCGTCTGCTCCGACAGCGCGGCTGCCGCCGAGAGCTTGTCCCGCGCCGCGACCGCCGCCGCGACCCGCCTTGCCGTATCTATCAGCTTGGTCTCCTCGCCGCCCTCGACCACCGCCAGACATTTCCCGACGTTTCCCGAAAACGTTTCGGAAAGCTCCTCCGCGCGTTTCGGCTCGACCCCGCCGTCAATAAGACATTCCGCGCAGTCCTTGACCGACATCGGACTTACCTCGAATTCGGTGACCCTCGACAGAATAGTTTCCAGTATCGAGTTTGCGTTCTCGCAGGTGAAAATAAACCGCAGATAGCTTGCGGGCTCCTCGATGAGCTTCAGCAGGGTATTCTGGTGCTGCGCCCGCATATCGCCGCAGTCCTCGAAAACGTACACCTTTACCCCGCCGTTGTTCGGCTTGATGACCGTCCCCGCCAGCACCGCGCGGAACTCGTCCATGGAATACTTCCCGCCGCACGTCCGCTTCACGAATATCACGTCTGGGTGCTCGTCCGCGTCGATGTTCCGACAGGCGGGGCACTGCCCGCACGGATATCCGCCGTCGGGCGGAGCGCCGTTCCCGTTCAGCCTCTCACACAAAAACAGCTTTGCGATATAACGCGCCATGACCTTTTTCCCCGCGCCGCTGTTTCCGTGAAGAAGTATCGCGTGTGGCAGACGATCCTGCCGCGCGATATCCGTAAGCCTTTTTTGCAGACCCTCTTTACCGTAAAGCCGCATTATATCTTCTCAAACCTCTCAACGTTGGTCACAAAAACAGTAGCGCCGCCCACCGTTACCTCAACGGGGAAGCTCGCGTAGCTCCCTATCCCGTAGCTTGCGGAGTTCGGCACAAATTGCTTTCTCCTGTGGGAGTGCTTCCTTATTATCTCGATGATCTCCTCCATCTTATCGTCCTCGGAGCAGATCATAAACGTGGTATTTCCCGCCATAAGAAATCCGCCCGACGACGACAGCTTTGTGGTCTGTATACCGTTCTTTGTCAGCGCGGACTGCACCGCGTGACTGTCATCATTATTGATAATAGCAAAAATCAGTTTCATGTTTAACTCCTTATCTGAAAGAAATTTTCCGCGACCCGCCCGCAAAAGCTCCGCTGCGCTGCGCTTTCACGGGCTCCCGCGAAAAATTTCCCTGCGTGGGCTGGGCGTTGCTGTATGCGTGCGTTGCTTTTCTGCGTGGGCGTTATGTTGCCGTCTTTTGGTATTGCTTTAAATCTGTCAAGAGCGCGGCAATTTAGCAAAAAATCTACTTTTTCTCTTTTAATGAGGTCGCCGCGATTATTCCGCCGGCAACGGATATCAGGAAAAAAATTATAATGACCGCGCCGTCAGCCCTATTAAAAATATTAAACAGCGTAGACCAGGCGCCGTTCTGAACAAGCAACGCTCCCGCGATAAGCCAGCCGACCGAGCCGATCATTCCGCTGATCATCAGCGCGCAGCCGAAAACCGTTTTTTTCACAATAACCACTCCTTGATGTCAGATGTTTGATGAATATATAATTCCTCTATTATATTATACAACATTTCACGGTAAAATGCAACGGGTTTTATTTCGATATAGTCAAATAATATTTCGACTGCGTTTTCCTTGTTTTCCTTTTAAGGCAATACCGCACAAAGATTGTGCGGTCAGAGTGTATAAAAAGTTAAAGCAACGTAATGTCGTCGCATGGAATTTCAAAAAGGTCGAGTTTGCCGAATGGCAAACGATGACCGGTTCCCGCAATCGACCGCAGGGAATGAGCGTAGCGAATGACCGAGGATAGCTTGCGGGAATTTTGAAATTCTTTTTAAAAAAGAGGTCGTATCGCGATTACCTTGGACAGACCTTGGTGTTCGTGATACGACCTCTCTCATAAATCAGAGAAAAGTAACGCTTAAAATCAGCAGGTTTACTCAATCGGGGCGGTGAACCGTGACGCTGAACGTCTGCCACCGCGGGGCTTACCGCGCCGCTTGCGCTAAGAACCAATTATCGCGTTATTACGCCTTGCGCGGTCAAGCGCAAAGCACCCGCACATATGTACGGAAGTGATAGCCTTTTCCGTTATTTATTTGCCGCAGAAGATCCGTTTCGCCCTGCGCCTGGACCTCTGTCGCGGGACTTTGCGGAGAGGGTGTGATAGCTGAAAATCCGTAAAGATTTTCGGCGCCTTAAAAACCAAAATTCTCCGACATTTTATTTTGGGAAAAGGCGGGTTTTCCGCTTTTCTGCCTTTGTTTGCAGCATTCCCGATAATGCGCGAACTCGACAGAGCACCGCGTACTTATCCAATTTCATTTTAACTTATTTTATAGGGATTGTCAAGAGCTTTTTTTAAAAAAGTAAGAATTTTAGGGCAAAATAGTTGACGATTGCAGGCGGTTTTTGTGTATTTTGTCAATCGGGAATCATGTCAATATCGGGAAGCCAAAGAAAATACAAATCCAAGCCGCGAATCGCCCACGCATTAAGGGGCACTCAAATCCAATCTACAAAACGACCACGCATGAATTTCCCGCAAGCCGCCGTGAAAGCGCAGCCCGCAAAGCGGGCGGAGCTTTTACGGCGAGCTAGCACACTCTGACGCAAAGCGTCTGAGTGTGCGGTGCGGGAAATTCTTTTAAATCATTTACTCCTCGTCAACATACATTACCGGCTTCTTGTCAACAAAACAAAACCCGATATTAAAGCCGTATCATCTCCCCCAGAATAAGCCAAAGACATCGGAAGAAGTTCATACGCGGAACGTCCTTAGCGGCGACGATATCGGAGCGGAACACCTCCACGCCGTCCACGAGAACAAGGTATTCGCCCACAAACTGCCCACGCTCGACGGGGGCTTCAAGCTGCTCGACGAAGGTATATTCGTAGACTACGCCGTTAGCTCCGCCCTTGCGCACGACGCATTCGCTGCCGCTGTCGGAAATTATCGGCTCTACCGTGTCCGCCGCTCCGCGGGTCACTTTTATGGGGAGCAGCTTGGAGTAATCGGTTTCGGGCGTGAATTTTTCAAAGGAAGAGAAGCCGTAGTCCAGCAGGCGCTCCGCCTCGTCAAAGCGGTCGGAGTCCTCCTCGCAGCCCAGCACGACCGCCACAAGGCGCATATCGCCTCTTTCGGCGCACACGGTAAGGCAGCAGCCCGCGTTGTCGGTGGTGCCTGTTTTCCCGCCGAGAACACCGTCGTAGTAGCGTATGAGCTTGTTGGTGTTTACAAGTTGAGTTTCGCCGCCGCGCAGGTAGTCTAGCCAGGTGAGCATCCAGCCGCGGTATACGTCCATTTTCATAAGGGCGGCGGTAGCGGCGGCGATGTCGCGGGCGGTGGAGTAATGCCCGTCCTCGTCGAAGCCGACGCAGTTGGTGAAGCGGGTGTTTTTCATTCCGAGGAAGCGCGCGCGGCTGTTCATGGTTTTGACGAACTGAGCCTCGCTGCCCGCGGTATGCTCCGCGAGAGCAATGCAGGCGTCGTTCGCGGAGCTTATGATGATAGCTTCAAGGAGCTCCGCGACGGTCATTTCCTCGCCCGCGTTCAGCCAGATCACCGAGCCCTCCGCGGAGGATGCGTAGGAGGTCGCCTTGACCTTTTCGTCAAGGGAGAGCGTGCCCTCCTCAAGCATTTCCCCCCAGATTATCAGCCCCATTATCTTGGTTATTGAAGCCATGGGGAGCTTTGTGTCGGGGTTTGCCGAGGAGAGCACCTGCCCCGTTCCCGCTTCTATCAGAATTTCGGCTTTGGCGATAGGCTTTTCGTCGCTCTCCGCGTTCGCGGGATAAAGGGGGAGAAACAGGGATAAAAGCGCAAGGCATAGCAAAGCGCAGATCGTTTTTTTCATTTTGTGTACCTCCGAGTGTTATTATATAAAGTATATGCTTTGTCCGTGGGAATAATACGCCATAAAGGGCATTGGCAAGTAGAAATGCCCCCTCAAAAGGGAAAAGTTGCAGTACGGGGGCTGGCTGCCCCCGATACCCCCGAATTGAATTTCTCGGCAATGCCACGAAATTCAATATGGAGGGAAAACTCTTGTTTTCCCTCCAAGCCTCCTTTAGCGCTTCGCTGGCGCTAATTGCGGCGCTTCGCGCCGAGTGTGGGGCTTCGCCCCAGTCGGGGCTCTGCCCCGACACCCCGGCAGGGGCTTTGCCCCTGCACCCCACTTCCTTTTGTATCAAAAGGAAGCGAAAACAAGTCCGCGCTTCGCGCGGGAATGCAAGACGGTTACAACCATTAAAAGCCTTAGGAACTATATATAGATGGACTTTCTCCGCGTGCCACAATTTGGATTTGAATGTGCTTTTCTTTTGTGCTAATTGCATAAAAAATCGGCGAAAATTCGCAAAAAATTCTCTGCGGTCGTTGGGATTTTTTTAGCATTGCCCTTGAAATTATTTGTTATGTGTGGTAAAATAATCTTTGGCGGCTGTGCGGGCTTGGCTTCGCGCTACCGTAAAAAGAGCATGGCGATGATGTCGGAGGTTGCACGCGCGGCGTGGTAATTTCGACGGAGTATGTCCGGTTTAAAATCGGGCGGGAGATTTACAGAAAACGTGTGAGAACTTCCCTCCGGATAGCGTTAAAGTGTCCGAAGCGTTCGGATAACTAATGAATATGCGGCGGGAAAAACGAAACACACGGCACAGTGGATTTTTCAAACAGGCTTTCGCCGGCAAAACACAAGTTTAAGAAAGGGCTGAAAAATCATGGCATCTAACGAAAAGGTAAGGATCAGGATCAAGGGCTACGAGCACAGCATCGTTGACGCGGCAGCGGCAAAGATCGTTGACGCGGCTAAGCGCGGCGGCGCGAGAGTGGCAGGTCCCATTCCGCTTCCCACAGATAAGGAAGTGGTTACTATTCTGAGAGCGGTTCACAAGTACAAGGATTCCCGCGAGCAGTTCGAACTCAGAACTCACAAGCGCCTTGTTGACGTTATCCGTCCTTCTCAGAAGACTATCGAGGCTCTCCAGAACCTGGAGCTGCCCGCAGGCGTGGAAATTTCAATGGATATCTAAATATAGATTACGTTGGAGTTATGTTGGCTCACCCAATGGAGTCAACCACTAACCATCGCGCATAAAGCGCGTGGTCATGTTGGAGCGCGCAAGCGCCCCAACCAATAACCGTTTTAAGGAGGAAAAGCCGAAATGACAAAGGGTATTATCGGCAAGAAGATCGGCATGACGCAGGTCTTCGACGAGGCAGGCAAGGTTGTTCCCGTAACCGTTATCGAAGCGGGTCCCTGCGTTGTTGTACAGAAAAAGACAACCGAAAACGACGGCTATGAGGCTGTTCAGCTCGGCTTCGGAGACGTATCTCCCAAGCATGTGAACAAGCCCGAGGCGGGTCACTTCAAGAAAAACGATGTAGCGCTGAAAAAGACTCTTAAGGAGTTCCGTTTCGACGATATCTCCGGCTTCAACACCGGCGACATCATCAAGGCGGACGTTTTCGCCGAGGGCGACGTTATCGACGTTGCGGGCGTAAGCAAGGGCAAGGGCTTTGCGGGCGCTATCAAGCGTCACAATCAGCACAGGCTGAGAGAGTCTCACGGTACCGGTCCTGTCGCGAGAGAGGCGGGCTCTATGGGCGCGTGCTCCAGCCCTTCGAGAATATTCAAGGGCAAGAAGATGGCAGGTCACCTGGGCGCGGAGAACGTAACGGTTCAGAATCTTGTGGTAGTAAAGGTCGATACAGAAAACAACCTTATTGCCGTTAAGGGAGCTGTTCCCGGGCCCAAGGGCGGCGTAGTTACCATCTGCGACGCAGTGAAAGCATAAGAGGGGAGGACACCATCATGTCAAAGATAAACGTAGTAGATATGGCGGGCAAGGTCGTTTCCGAAATTGAGCTTAACGACGCAGTGTTTGGTATCGAGCCTAACAAAACCGCTATGCACTCCGCTGTTGTGAATTATCTCGCAAATCAGCGTCAGGGCACACAGTCCACTCTTACCAGAACAGAGGTAAGCGGCGGCGGCAGAAAGCCCTGGAGACAAAAGGGAACAGGTCACGCAAGACAGGGCTCTACAAGAGCGCCCCAGTGGAGACACGGCGGCGTAGCGCTCGGTCCGAAGCCCCGTTCTTACAGATTTACTCTTAATAAGAAGGTCAGGAGGCTCGCAATGCTGTCCGCGCTTTCCAGCAAGGTAAGCGAGAACGAGATGGTAGTTGTTGACGCTATCAAGACCGACGAGTTCAAGACCAAGACCATGGTAGCGATGCTCAAGGCGCTGGGCGCTGAGAAGAAGACGCTCATCGTTCTCGACAGCGTTGACGCCAAGGTTATCAAGTCCGCGGCGAACATTGAGGGCGTAAAGACCACACAGGCTAACACGCTCAATGTTTACGATATCCTTAACTGCGACAAGTTCGTTATCGTTAAGGGCGCTGTGGAGAAGCTCGAGGAGGTGTACGCGTAATGGAAAAGACCGCACAGGACATCATCATCAAGCCCATTATCACAGAGCACAGCATGGAGTGCCTGGCACAGGGCAAGTACACCTTTAAGGTTGCGAAGTCCGCTAATAAGATCGAGATCGCAAAGGCGGTCGAGACGCTTTTCAAGGGCGTTAAGGTGGCTAAGGTAAACACCGTGAGCGTTCGCGGAAGAAAGAAGAGAATGGGCAGAAGCATCGGCTACTCTTCCGACTGGAAGAAGGCTATTGTAACTCTCAAAGAGGGTTCTAAGACGATCGAGTTCTTCGACGGAATGATTTAAGTAAGGAGTGAAACGAAATGGCTATCAAAGCATATAAGCCTGTCAACAACAGCCGTCGCGGCATGACTGTTACTGATTACAGCGGCTTATCCAAGGTTGCTCCCGAAAAAAGTCTTCTGGAGCCGGTTAAAAAGACCGCGGGCCGAAACAGCTACGGTCGTATCACCGTAAGACATATCGGCGGCGGAAACAGACGCAAGTACCGCGTTATTGACTTCAAGAGAAACAAGCAGGGCATGAACGCCGAAGTTATGACCCTCGAGTACGATCCCAACCGTTCCGCGTTTATCGCGCTGGTAAAGTATGAGGACGGCGAGAAGAGATATATCATCGCTCCCGACGGACTTAAGGTCGGCGACACCGTTCGCGCGGGCGCTGACGCGGATATCAAGCCCGGAAACGCTCTGGCGCTTGCGGATATCCCCGTTGGTACGGTCATCCATAACATCGAGCTTCACCCCGGCAAGGGCGCTCAGCTTGTGCGCTCGGCCGGCAATATGGCTCAGCTTATGGCTAAGGAGAACGGCTACGCGCTTATCCGTCTGCCCAGCGGTGAGCTGAGAAATGTTTCGGCTAACTGCATGGCGTCTATCGGCGTCGTATCCAACCTCGACCACGAGAACGTAAACCTCGGTAAGGCGGGAAGAACACGTCACATGGGTATCAGACCTACTGTCCGCGGTTCCGTAATGAACCCGAACGACCACCCGCACGGCGGTGGTGAGGGTAAGTCCCCCGTTGGTCGTCCCGGACCTGTTACCCCCTGGGGCAAGCCCGCTCTCGGCTACAAGACGCGCTCCACAAAGAAAGCGTCCAACAAGTTTATTGTTAAGAGAAGAAACGGTAAGTAAATTGATTGGCAATACACAATGGATATGTGCGGCTGCGGTTTGAGATCGCGCCGAAGGCGCACCGCAACTGTCCACTGTCCACTGTCAATTGTCCATTATTCATCAGTTGCTGTTAATAAGAACAGCGTTGCACATCATGATTAAGGTTGTGCGTAAAACGCAAGGCGGCTGCCGCTGCTCGTTAACTTGCAGCTCAACTTGAAAGGAATAAATGACATGGGAAGAAGCGTTAAAAAGGGACCTTACGTCCAGGAAGCTCTTTATAAGAGAGTTCTTGCGATGAACGAGGCGGGAGAGAAGAAGGTTCTCAAGACATGGAGCCGTTCTTCTACGATTTTCCCCGATTTCGTAGGTCACACGTTTGCCGTTCACGACGGCAGAAAGCATGTTCCGGTATACGTTACCGAGGATATGGTAGGTCACAAGCTGGGTGAGTTTGCTCCCACAAGGACCTTTAAGGGTCATGCGGGAAGCAAGACGACAGGCAAGAAGTAAGGAGGAGAAAATATGGAAGCTAGAGCTGAACTCAGACAGGTTCGTATTTCTCCGAGAAAGGTCGGCATAGTGCTCGATCTTATCAGAAACAAGCCTGTGGAGGTTGCAATGGCAATACTCAACAACACCCCCAAGTCCGCTTGCGAGCCCCTCGCAAAGCTGCTCAAGTCCGCCGTTGCCAACGCGGAGAACAACCACAACATGGACACGAGCAATCTTTACGTTTCGGAGTGCTTCGTAGGCGCGGGCGTAACATTAAAGCGTATCAGACCTAAGGATCACGGCCGTGCTCACAGGATTCTCAAGAGAACGTCCAACATCACACTGGTTGTCAAAGAAGCTGAATAAGGAGGAGAATTACAATGGGACAGAAGGTTAATCCACACGGTCTCAGAGTGGGTGTAATCAAGGATTGGGATTCTCGCTGGTTTGCCAGCAAGGCGACCTTTGGTGATACACTTGTTGAGGACTATAAGATCCGTGAGGTTCTTAAAAAGAAGCTGTACAAAGCGGGCGTTCCCACTATCGAGATAGAGAGAACAGGCGATAAGGTCATCATCGCCATCAGCTGCGCAAAGCCTGGTATGGTTATCGGCGCTAAGGGTGCGGAGGTAGACAAGCTCAAGGGCGAGATGGAAAAGCTCACGGGCAAGAAGGTAGACATCAAGATAATCGAGGTCAAGAATCCCGACCTCAACGCTCAGCTGGTTGCCGAGAACATCGCTCAGCAGCTCGAGGGACGCGTTTCGTTCCGCCGCGCTATGAAGCAGGTGATCGGCAGGACCATGAAGAGCGGCGCTAAGGGTATCAAGACAATGGTAAGCGGTCGTCTGGGCGGCGCGGAGATCGCGCGCAGCGAGAGCTACCACGAGGGAACTATCCCGCTTCAGACCCTTCGCGCGGACATCGACTACGGCGTAGCGAGAGCTAACACCACCTACGGCGTTATCGGCGTAAAGGTATGGATATATAAGGGCGAGGTCCTTAAGGGAGAGGTTCCCGCGCAGAGGACCGAGAGACCCGACAGACGCCGCAATGACAGAAACGGCGCAGGCAGAGGACGCGACGATCGCCGTCCCCGCAGACCCAGAGAAGCTAAAAAAGAAGGGGGTAACGAATAATGCTGCTTCCTAAGAGAGTAAAGTACAGAAGAGTACAGAGAGGCCGTCGCAAGGGTGTGGCTACAAGAGGCAACACCGTTTCCAACGGCGAGTACGGATTACAGGCGCTCGAGGCGTGCTGGATAAAGTCCAACCAGATCGAGGCTGCCCGTATCGCGATGACGCGTTATATCAAGCGTGGCGGTCAGGTATGGATAAAGATATTCCCCGACAAGCCCGTTACCACAAAGCCGCTCGGAACTCGTATGGGTTCCGGTAAGGGCTCACCCGAGTACTGGGTAGCGGTAGTAAAGCCCGGCAGAGTTATGTTTGAGATCGCGGGCGTACCCGAGGAGACTGCGCGTGAGGCTATGCGTCTCGCGATGCACAAGCTCCCCATCAAGTGCAAATTTGTGAAGAAGGAAGACGGAGGTGAGCTTTAATGAAGGCTTCGGAGATAAAATACCTTTCGGAAACAGAGCTTGAAACTAAGCTCGCCGAGCTTAAGCAGGAGCTTTTCAACCTGCGCTTCCAGCTCGCCGTAAACCAGCTTGACAACCCCACGAGAATAAAGGCGGTCAAGAAGGACATCGCTCGCATAAAGACCATTCAGCGCCAGCGCGAGCTTGCGGCTAACGATTGAGGAAGGAGGATAAGAACAAAATGGAAAGAAACTTGAGAAAGACCAGAGTAGGCAGGGTCGTAAGCGACAAGATGGATAAGACCATTGTCGTAGCGATCGAGGACAATGTTCGTCATCCTCTTTACAAGAAGATCGTAAAGCGCACGATCAAGCTTAAGGCACATGACGAGCAGAACACCTGCAAGATAGGAGACAGAGTTGAGATCATGGAGACCCGTCCCCTTTCAAAGGATAAGAGATGGCGCCTTGTAAACGTCATCGAGCGCGCTAAGTAATTTGGCGGCATTTAAAAATCGTAAATCTACGAAAGGAGTAGTAATGTCATGATTCAGATGCAGACAATGCTCAAGGTTGCCGACAACACTGGCGCAAAGGAGCTTATGTGTATCAGAGTGCTGGGCGGTACCCGCAGAAGATACGCAAATATCGGCGATGTAATCATAGCTTCCGTTAAAAAAGCAACACCCGGCGGCGTTGTAAAGAAGGGCGACGTTGTAAAGTGCGTTGTCGTTCGCTCCGCAAAGGGTCTCAGACGCGACGACGGAACATATATCCGCTTCGACGAGAACGCGGCGGTCATCATAAGAGAGGACAAAAATCCGAGGGG